>JANXVS010000092.1 GCA_025351555.1 Pseudomonadota bacterium
CAAGTGCCGGGTCAGGTCGCCGAGCGAGGCACGTTTGCCCGCGATCTCGAGCAGATCGCTGTTGCGGCCGCGCAGTATAAATTGCTGCGAAGGCAACAATTCCACAATATCCTGCAACAGCATCGGTACGGCGAAATGCGGTGCAGACACCAGGGTACCGTCGGGTTGTGGCTGCAGTTCGATGCCGGGATAAAGCTGCCACGCTTGTTCGCGCGCGGTTCGTCGCTGCGCGATCACACAGGTTTCGGTCGAGCCAAACACTTCGATTACCGCGGTGGCATGGCGCTGCTCCGCGAGCGCGGCGAGCGCGGGTTCCAGCGGTGCGGTGGCCGAGACAATCGCGGCAAGCGGCGGCAGTGAGGCGTTTTCCTGCATCAGCGCACGCAGATGGAACGGCGTAGTGACCAGCACGCGCGGTGCGGGCACCTGCGCCAGCGCGCGGGCGATATCGGCGGGAAAAAATGGATGCCCGGTGTGGATCACCGTGCGGCTGCGTAGTGGCAGGAGCACGGAAAGTTCGAGTCCGTACATGTGCTGCGGTGGCACCGTGGCCACCACGTTTGGCGTCGCAGAGCCGCGGCAAAGCAATTGTGCGTTCAGAGCGCTGCTGGCGCACAGGCTGCGCCAGGTTTTTGGGCTGGCTTTCGGCGCGCCGGTCGAGCCCGAGGTAAAACCGATCGCGACCACATGATCCAGCGCGATTTGCGCTGCTGGCAATGCTGAATTTTCCAGATTGTCGCAAAATGGAGGAACGCGGAAAAAATGCGATGGTGTGGGATCGATCGCTTGGTCGGAAAGCACACAACTGTGCGGATAAGCCTGCATTACCTCGGCGATCGCCTGCGGTGCGCGTGAAGCCGGCAGCAGGTTGGTTTTTCCGGCCACCGCCACGGCGCAGAAGGCGACCAGAAACCGGTAACGATCCTCGCACAGGTTGATGGCATAGTCGGACGTCGGCAGCTGCGCGGCGAGCGCCAGAACCTCGGCAAGAAAATCGCCCGCTGCGATCGTCTTGCCGTCGCGCCATGCGATCGTCCGCATCAGATCCGCATCAGCCAGCAAGGGCGCGGACGGCGCGGACGCTTTCCCCGATTCAACTACTGCAGACACCTTGCCTCCGATCAGCTTCGCAACACGTCAACTTCGCAATACATCACCACTCATAGCGTCGCGTATTGGCGTCGGTTGCTCAAGCCCCCCTGTCGACCCATCGAGGACGTAGGTCACTTCCGCACCGAATGCCACGCGCACATCATGTGCCGAGCGTGCCGGCGCGACGCCATGACGGTTGGCGCTGGTCGACACCAAGGCGCCGCCAAAGGCGCGGCACAATTGTGCCGCCAATGGATGCGCGGTAACGCGCAAAGCAATCCCGGTGTGATCGCCCGCGAGCCAGTCTGGCGTGGTCGCCGAACGCGGAAACACCCAGGTGTGGGGACCCGGCCAGCTCCCCCGCGCGCGTGCGATGGCGACAGCCGGCGCGGCGCCAATGAATTTTTCCACTTGTGAAAAATCGGCGGCGATGAGCAACAGACCTTGACCGGGCGGTCGCTGCTTGAGCGTGAACAATCGTGCCACGGCGTCTTGATCGAATGGATCGCAACCTAGGCCGTATACGGCCTCGGTCGGATAGGCGATGACGCCGCCAGCGCGCAGCGCAGCGACGGCTTCGGCGATTGCGGCATCCATGGGTCAGGTAGTAGTGGCTTTCTTGCGAGCAGCGGATTCCCCCCCCCCAGCCTTTTTCGCTGGCGTTTTTTTCACAGCCGTTTTCTTGATGACAGTTTTATTCGCTGACACAGCCTGTTTCACTGGCGCAGCTTTTTTCGCGGCCTTGCCGAAGCGTCCGCCGCCGCGTTTCGGCTTGATCGGCGCGGCGGCGAGCAACTCGGCGCATTCAGCCTCGGTGAGCGAGGCCGGCTCCTTGTCTTTGGGAATGCGTGCGTTCTTCTCGCCATCGGTGATGTACGGACCGTAGCGACCGTTCAGCACCTGGATCGCGCCGTCACGGAAACTGGCGATCAGGCGATTGCGCGCGATTTCGGCTTTCTCGTGCAGTAACTCTTGCGCACGCGCCAGTTCGATCGTGTAGGGATCGTCCTCGGGTTTCAGCGACGCATACACGCTGCCGTGCTTCACGAACGGTCCGAAGCGGCCGACACCGGTGCTGATCGTCTCACCATCGGCGGCGTTGCCCAGATCGCGCGGCAGTTTGAACAATTGCAGCGCGTCTTCCAGCGAAATGGTGTGGATGCTCTGCCCCGGACGCAAGGAAGCGAAACGTGGCTTGTCCTCGTCATCCTTGGTGCCGATCTGCGCCATGGGCCCGTAGCGGCCCAGACGCACGGTGATGGGTTTCCCGGAAGCCGGATCGACACCGAGTTCGCGCGATCCGGAGGCTTCTGCGCGATCGACGCTTTCGGTTTTTTCTTCGACCAGGGTCTTGAACGGTGTCCAGAACTTGCGCATCAGCGGCAGCCAGTCTTCCTCGCCGCGGCTGACCGCATCGAGTTCGTCTTCGAGCTTGGCGGTGAAGTCGTAGTCGACATATTGGGCAAAATGGCCCGACAGGAATTTCGCCACCGCGCGGCCGACATCCGTAGGACGGAAGCGGCGACTATCGAGTGTGACGTACTCACGCGCGAGCAAGGTCTGGATGATGCTGGCGTAAGTCGATGGCCGGCCGATGCCGTATTCCTCCAGCGTCTTGACCAGGCTGGCTTCCGAATAACGTGGCGGCGGTTCGGTGAAATGCTGGTCGGCGAGGATGTCGGCCAGCGGCACCGCTTCGCCGATCTTCATTGATGGCAGCTTGCGTGCCTCGTCGTCGTCCTCGGCATTCTTCTGGTCGCGACCTTCTTCGTAGACGGCGAGAAAGCCCGGATCGACCACGGTGGTGCCGCTGGCGCGGAAGGCCGAATTGTCACCGGCATCCAGATCGATCGATACGGTGTTCAAGGTTGCGTACTGCATCTGGCTGGCGACGGCACGCTTCCAGATCAGGTCGTAAAGTTTGCGTTGGTCGTCGTGCAGAAATGCGGCGACGCTGGGCGGTGTATGTAGCGCAGACGTCGGCCGAATCGCTTCGTGCGCTTCCTGCGCATTCTTGGATTTGGAGCGATACAAATTCGGAGTTTCCGGCAACGCCTTGGGCCCGAAGTCGCGTGCAATGACCTTGCGCAGTTCGGCGATCGCATCGTTGCCGATGCTGACCGAATCGGTACGCATGTAGGTGATCAAACCCTCCGTGCCTTCGCTGCCGATCGCCACGCCTTCGTACAAGCCTTGCGCCAGGCGCATGGTGCGGCTGGTGGAAAATCCGAGTTTGCGCGCGGCTTCCTGCTGCAAGGTGGATGTGGTGAACGGCGGCGATGGACGACGCTTGCGTTCCTTGGACTGCACTTCGGAAACGACCAGACGGCCTTGCGCAGACTTGAGCAGGGCGCTGCGCGCGGCCTGCGCATCGGCGTCGTTGGTCAGATCGAACTGCTCGAACTTCTTGCCGCGCAGCTTCAGCAAGCGTGCGGAAAAGCGCAGATCCGGATGCGCGCAGTCGGCTTGGATCGACCAGTACTCGCGCGCGTTGAACGCTTCGATTTCTTCCTCGCGCTCCGCGATCATGCGCAGCGCCGGCGATTGCACGCGTCCGGCGGACAATCCTCGTTGCACCTTGCGACACAGCACCGGCGACAGATTGAAGCCGACCAGGTAATCCAGCGCGCGCCGCGCCTGCTGGGCGTTCACCAGATCCAGCGACAGCTTGCGCGGATTGGCAACGGCTTCGGCGATCGCGTGTGGCGTAATCTCGGAAAACACTACGCGATGCAGGGTCTTGCCTTCGAGCAACTTGCGCTCGCGCAGGATTTCGGCGATATGCCAGGAAATGGCTTCGCCTTCGCGATCCAAGTCGGTTGCCAGATACAGGGTGTCGGCCTTGGCCGCGGCCTTGGCGATCGCATCGACATGTTTTTCATTGCGCTCGATGACTTCATAGGCCATCGCGAAATCGTTGTCGGTATCGACTGCGCCTTCCTTCGGCCGCAGGTCGCGCACGTGGCCGTAGGATGCCAGCACGTGGAAATCCTTGCCGAGGTATTTGTTGATCGTCTTGGCCTTGGCTGGCGATTCGACGATGAGCAGATTTTTTGCCATGAAAGGTTCCATTGCCACGTCGCCGCTGGGTCATCAGCGTCGTCGCGTCGAGCATGAGTTGAACTGCAAGATGGGCGCGATTACCGCGGCGCCCTTATTTCAGTGTGGTCACAGAGTCGGGCGACCTGTCAAGCGCGCCACTTCCACGAAGGGCGCCTCAGCGCCGTGCATAACGGCCATTTTCGGCGACGATCGAGCCTTCCAGTTCCAGCACCAGCAACATCGACGACAGCGCTGCGGCGGACATTCCGGTGCGCGCCACCAGCTCGTCCATCGCCGCGGGCGCGGCTGCCATTGTCGCAATCAGGCGCGCGTAATCCGGGTCGTCCGCATGCGCCGAGTACGCGCCTGCCGGCGTGACATCGGTCCCTGCCAGCCTCTCGCGCAGACCGTCCGCCAGCAGCGCGCCGGCGCCGCGCAATTCGTCGAGCACGTCATCGGCGGTTTCGACCAATTTCGCGCCATCGCGGATCAGCCGGTGACAGCCGCGCGCCAGCGGGCTGTGGATCGAGCCGGGCAGCGCAAACACCTCGCGGCCCTGCTCGGCGGCCAGCCGCGCGGTGATCAGCGAGCCGGAATTAAGGCTGGCCTCGATCACCAGGGTGCCCAGACTCAAGCCCGCGATGATTCGATTACGGCGCGGAAAATGTTCGGGCTTGCCCGGCGTCCCCGGTGGGAATTCCGAGACCAGGGCGCCGTGGGCGACGATACGAGCGGCGAGCGCTTCGTGCTGGCGTGGATAGATCAGATCCGGCCCGGTGCCAAGCACGGCGATGGTGACGCCGCCGGCATCCAGTGCTGCCACGTGTGCCGCGCCGTCGATACCTTCGGCCAAGCCGCTAGTAATGGCGTTGCCGGCTTGCACGAACGCCTTGGCGAAGCTGCGTGCATTGGCCAGTCCGCCGGCGCTGGCGCTGCGCGCGCCGACGATCGCAATCTGCGGCGACCACAGGTGCGTCGGGTCGCCAGCGACGAACAAGGCGGCAGGCGCAGCCGGCACATTGCGCAAAAGTACCGGATAGTCCTGGC
>JANXVS010000116.1 GCA_025351555.1 Pseudomonadota bacterium
CCGACATTCCGCTGGCGCGGGCGATGGCCTTGCGCGTGCACGCGTACGATGGCGATGAACTCGCACTGGCCGCGCCTCTGGCGCCGAACATCAATGACAAGGGCTGCGCATTCGGCGGCAGTCTGGTCAGTCTGCTGACCCTAGCCGGATGGGGCTTGATCGTGCTCAAGCTCGCTACGCTGAATCCCAATTGCGATGTCTACGTGCAGGACAGCACCGTGCGTTACCTCGCGCCGGTATGGGCGGATTTCATCGCCCGCGCGCGCCTGGCCGAGGGCGAATCCTGGGCCACGTTCGCCGAGACATTGGCCGCACGCGGACGTGCACGCCTGCGCGTGGCCTGCGCGGTGACGCTGGAGGACGGCAGCGATGCCTGTACGCTGGAAGCCCGATTCGTCGCCATCGTGCGGCGCTGATGCGCGATTTGCGGCAGAATGAAGCTATCGGATCCAATGAAGTCCGATCCAATCAAGTCCGACCCAATCCGATTAGCTATGGGAGCCTGGCATGATGCGCTCAATATTTCTGCTGCTGATCCCTGTGCTCGCTGCCGGTTGCGCGGCGATGTCCACGCAATCGGAAAGCCGCGCCCTGGAAACTACCCTGGTCGCGTACGCGAACGCGGTTCGCTGGGGCGATTTCGAACAGGCGCTGGCCTTCGTCGATCCGGAAACGCTCAAGGCCCACCCGCTGAGCTCGATCGACATGGAACGCTACAAGCAGGTCAAGGTCGCCGCCTACACCGAACAGCCGCCGGTGCCGGCGGGCGCGCACGAGGTGCGCCAGATCGTGCAGATGAGCCTGGTCAATATCAATACCCAGACCGAGCGCAGCATCGTCGACAAGCAGCTGTGGCGCTACGACGAAAAGACCAAGCACTGGCATCTGGTGTCGGGCCTGCCTGATATCGTGCAGCATTAAGTTCGCCCAGGATCGTGATGTCGCCGCGCACCCGCATCGTTTGGTTCATCGCCGCGTGCGCGGCCGCAGGCCTTGCCTACGGCCAGCCACCTTCCGCGCGTCTGATCACGCCGAGTCAGCGCTACGCGCTAACGGCGCCGGCGCCACGCTATACGCTGGAAGCCGAAGGCGTGGATCGCGCCAGCGCGCTGGCGGCCGATATCGGCACGCCGAAATCCGCGCCATTGCGATATGCATTAAGTCGCGAAATCCACAATGCGGCATTTTCCCAAGGCAAATCCCTGGCCGGCGAGTGGCGCGACCTGGCCGATGGCATGGCGCTGTGGCGGTTACCGGTGCACGCGGCCGGCGCGCTGACGCTGGACTTCGGCTTCCGCTATTTCTTCCTGCCGCCGGGCGCGCAGTTGTTTATCGGCAACGCGAATCGACAGCTCGGGCCGTATGGCGACGGCGACAATCCGCGTTCCGGCCAATTCTGGACGCCGCTGCTGTATGGCGACGACGCCTTGATCGAAGTGTTGCTGCCGCAGAACATGAAACCGTTTCTGCAACTTGATCTGGGCACCGTGCACGTCGGCTACCGCGATATCTTCCGACCCAAATCTTTTTCCGATCCGGGCGTCGGCAGCGGCAGTTGCAATGTCGATACGATCTGCCCGCAGGGCGATCCCTGGCGCAACCAGATCAACGCCGAAGCCGTGGTCGTGCTCAACGGCGGCTTTTGTTCCGGGCAGTTGCTCAACGATGCTCGCAACGATCATCTGCCCTACCTGATTACGGCCAATCATTGCATCGCCACGCAATCGGATGCGACCAGCCTGATCGTGTACTGGAAATACGAAAGCCCGGTATGCCGCGGCATCGGCAGTGCCGACAGCGGCGCACCGGTGCCCACCGATGAGGCGATCGCGCAAACCGGCGGCGCGCAGTTGCTGGCGACCTATGAGCCGGCCGATTTCACCCTGGTGCAACTGAATACGCCGTCGCTGGCCGCCGCAAAAGTATACTGGAACGGCTGGGATCGCAGCGACGACGCCTTTAGCGGCGCGGTCGTGCTGCATCATCCGAGTTCCGACGCCAAGCGCATCAGCTTCGCCGCCGGCCTGGTCACGCTGGAAGATGACGCCGGCAGCGCCGACGTTCCCGGCCAGCACCACTGGTTAGTCGATCACTATGATCTGGGCACCACCGAGGAAGGGTCGTCCGGTTCCGGGCTCATCGATGCAAACCATCATCTGCGCGGTGTGCTTTCCGGCGGCGCCGCGTTGTGCAGCGATCCGGCGGGCAACGATTATTACGGCCGCCTGAGCTCGGCCTGGGAAGGCGGCGGCGCGCCGTCGAGCCGACTGCGCGACTGGCTCGATCCGGATGCGAGCGGCCTGACCAGCCATGACGGCATCGGCGCCTGCGTTGCGCCGACTGTGAATCTGAACACCAGCGCCAATCCGCTGATCGCCGGTCAACGTGTCACGATTTCCGCCTACGCCAGCGGCGGCGCGCCGCCGTACGCCTACGCGTTCGATGTCGATGGCGATGGCATGGCCGATAATCTGGACACGCACGCATCGAGTTTGATCGCCGCTTATCCTGGCGCGTTCTCCGGCAATGTCGGCGTGACCGTCACCGACAGCTCCGGCTGTGTGGGGGCGGCTTCGCGGGCGCTGATCGTGCAGGCGCAGAATGCGGAGCCTTTCTCCACCTGTTTTTTTAGTAGCTGCCCCCCCGGGCTGCCACTCAGCCCCATCGGCGTGGAATGGGAGTGTGGCGCTGACGGGCCAAGCGCCTCCGATCCCACAGGGTCTGCTCGCGGAGCGCACGTGCTGCTCCATCTAAACCTGCGCAATTCGGGCACGGCGCCGACCAGCAACGCTTACGCCGTCTTCGCGCAGAACCTCGGCCAACCGGGGCAAGCGAAGATTACGCTGGAAAACCCCGCCGTTACCGTGCCGACGCTTGCTCCGAACGATGAGGCGAACGTCGCCTTGGCATTCGATGTCGCCGCAGATGCGCAATGCAATGCGCCTTTCGAGATCGACTTCGTCGGCACGGCCGACGACAACAGTTTCGCCAGCAATCCCATGCCGCTGTATACGGGCAGCGTTCGCTGCCAGCCAGCGATGTGCCCCGCTCAGATCACGCCCGTCGTCCCCAAGCGCGGCAACTTCTTCGACCCGCATCGCGCCGGCAGCGGCATGACCCAGTTCACGGCGTCGGTGCCGGGCATGGATCGGGTGTTCTTCGGCGCCTGGTTCACTGGCGACTCCGAGCGCCACCCGACCTGGTATATCGTCAACGACGCGCTGCATGCCAATCAGGTCAACACGACCTTGTATCAGACTCACTTAAGCGCACCGGATCAATTTCCGGAAACCGCCGTCGCCGTCGGCAACGCGCAGGTGTCGCTGATCTCGGCAACCAAATTCGCCTACACCTGGGTGCTGAACGGCGTGGCCGGCGGCGCGATCTATGTGCCGGTGGTTGCCGATCCGCAGAGCAGCCTGCGCTCCTGGTTCAACACCGGCCAGAACGGTTGGGGCACGTTCGACGAACTGTTTCCCAGCGGCGGCAGCCAATTTCATCCGTATATGTTCAACCTCGTGTTTCTCTACGACAATGCCGGGATGCCGCGCTGGACCACGGGCGCGGACGCAACCTACGTCGACGGCCATGTGCTGACCGAAATGGTCGCGCGGCCGAGTTGCCCTTCCTGCGTCTGGCTCGACTACTCGATCGGCGCCCAAGTCGTCGGCCCGCTGAGCTACCGGTTCAGCGGCGGCAGGCCATTCATCTCGACGAATCTGAGTTTCCCCGCTGCTTATCCCGGAACCTGGATCCGCAATTCGCTGCCCTTGACCCCACTGCTGACGCCGCAAAGCACATTCCAAAAGTGAAATGAGCCTGAGCGGCCAGGATTTTGTTGTCAGGCGGCTTTTTTGCTTTTGATGTGCTTAAACAGTTTTTCCCGCTCGCGATTGAGTTGCTCGGCGGCTTGGTTGTCGGTCATGGCCAGGGCGAGTCGGTCCAGTTCGGCAAAGGTCAGTCCGGCCTTCAGCGATGACACTGCATCAGGGATCGCCTTGAGCCGTTCGTAGGGCGTGTTCATGTGGTCGTAGCGGTAGCGACGGCGCTGGCGGCCCTGGGCGTCGATGAGGGTTTCGGGGAAGAAGCAGGGTCGATGGTAGTTGAG
>JANXVS010000202.1 GCA_025351555.1 Pseudomonadota bacterium
AAGCGCGAAAAACCTTTATCTATAGCGCTTCCGCAGGCTTTTGACGAACGCCACTACACATAACTGGGAACTACACATAATGGCCGCTAGGCGACCCTCAAAAATGATCAAGCCCAGCGCGCTGACCAATCTTTTCCGGCGCAAGTGATCAACACTGACGGCACGGGCATTCAGTGTCCCGAGCGGACCGTTGCTGAGCGCTATCCAAGGGGCCAGACCGAACAGATCGGCCTCTTGGCTTTGGTTCGCGGGAACACCAATGTTTGTACACCCCCCGAAACACCAAAGTATGTACACGAGGTACAAACTTTGGTGTTTTGCCCACACCTGCCGGCTGCCAATACTCTTGGCATCACCCGATAATAGGTGTACTATTCGGTACAGAAACTCTGACATCGACTGCCAGAGTGGAACTTTCCAAGCGCTTAGCACTCTCATGCACCGAGTGCTAAAATGCGCTCTCAAGGAGAAACCGTACATGTCGGCGTCCAATGCGTTAGTCGCAAGCAATTTTCCGATACCGAGTGCGTTGGGAAGTCTCGACGCCTATGTTTCCAACGTGCACCAGATTCCGGTGCTCACGCTCGATCAAGAGCAGGCATTGGCGCGCCGCTATGGCACCGATAACGATCTGAACGCGGCCAAGCAGCTGGTGCTGTCGCATCTGCGTTTCGTAGTGCATGTGGCGCGTGGCTACAACGGCTATGGGCTGCAGCTGGCCGATCTGATCCAGGAAGGCAATATCGGTCTGATGAAGGCGGTCAAACGCTTCAACCCGGACGTGGGCGTGCGCCTGGTGTCGTTCGCGGTGCACTGGATTCGTGCCGAAATGCATGAATTCATTTTGCGCAACTGGCGCATCGTGAAAGTTGCCACCACCAAGGCGCAGCGCAAGTTGTTCTTCAATCTGCGCAAGTCCAAGAAACGCCTGGGCTGGATGAACTCGAAGGAAGTGCAGGCCGTGGCCAAGGATCTGGGCGTGCCGGTAGCCGATGTACTGGAGATGGAATCGCGCCTGTCCGGACACGACACCGCGTTCGATGCGCCGACCGATGCCGATGACGACGCCAAGCCGTCGCCGGGCGCGTATCTGGTGGATCACGCCGCCGATCCGTATCAAACACTGGAAGGGGAAAATCAGGAAACATCCGATCTGGATGCACTCAAGCAGGGCCTGGCCAAACTCGATGCGCGCTCGCGCGACATCATCCAGCGCCGCTGGCTCAAGGACGACGACAAGGCCACCTTGCAGGAACTGGCCAACGAATACGGCGTTTCAGCCGAGCGCATCCGCCAGGTTGAAGTCAATGCGATGAAGAAGATGCGCACGCTGTTTGCTGCCTGAGCAGCACGTCATCATCCGATTGTCGACGGCCCCAATCGGGGCCGTTCGCGTTCTTGGATCACTATTTTTGGATCAATTCAAATCCAGCGGATCCACGTCCAGCGACCAGCGCACCCGCCGCGCTTGCGGCATGGCGCGCAGGCGCTCCAGCCAGTCCGGCAGAAACGCGTGCAGGCTTGTGCGCTCGTCTGCGCTCAACAACAACTGGCCGCGAATCATGCCGGCGCGGCGCGGCATCGGTGCCGGCATCGGGCCGAGCAGATTCACGCCATCGGGTTGCCCTGCCAGCATCGCGGCCTGCGCGAGGAATTCATCGACGGGAGTTTGCGTCTTGGCCTGTGCGCGCAGCAAAGCCAGATGCGCATACGGCGGCAATCCGGCCTCGCGGCGTTCCTGCAGCAATTGGCGAGCGACAGCGGCGTAGCCATCGCGGATCACATCGCGCAATAGCGGATGTTCGGGGTGATGCGTCTGCAGCCAAACCGTCCCGGGTTTGCGCGCGCGCCCGGCGCGGCCGGATACCTGCACGATCAACTGGCACAGGCGTTCGCTGGCGCGGAAGTCCACGCTGAACAATCCCTCGTCGACACCGACCAGACCGACCAGAGTGAGATTCGGCAGATCATGGCCCTTGGCCAGCATCTGCGTGCCCACGAGGATGCCGGGCTGTTCCGGCCCTAGCTGACCTAGAAGGTTCGCGAGCGCGTCTTTGCGTCGCGTCGTCTCACGGTCGATGCGGATCACGGGTACATCGGGAAACAAGGCGACGAGCGCCTGTTCGAGGCGTTCGGTGCCGTGCCCCTGCGGCGCCAATGCCGCATTGTTGCATTGTGGACAGTGCGTTGGCACGCGCTGGTCGGCGCCGCAGTGGTGGCAGCGCAAGCGTGCAACGCCGCGATGCCAGGTCAACGGCTTGTCGCAGCGGGCGCAGGCCGCATGCCAGCCGCAGTCGTGACACATCAGCACCGGCGCGAAGCCCCGCCGGTTGCGGAACAACAGCGCCTGTTCGCCACGCGCCATGCAGGCGCGCACCGCGGTGATCAATTCCGGCGCGAGTCCGTCAGCGAGATACTTTCCACGCAAGTCGATGCAATGGAACTGCGGCAAGCGCGCGCCGCCCGGGCGCGAGCTCAAATGCAGCCGTCGATAGCGCCCATTGTCGACGTTTGCCAGCGTTTCCAGCGACGGCGTGGCCGAGCCGAGCACCACGGGCACGCCGAGCGCCTTGGCGCGGACCAAGGCCAGATCGCGCGCTGAATAGCGCAAGCCGTCCTGCTGCTTGTACGAAGCATCGTGCTCCTCATCGACGATGATCAAGCCCGCGCGCGGCAGCGGCGCGAAGATCGCCGAGCGTGTGCCGAGGATCACTTGCGCTGAGCCGCGTGCAGCGGCGAGCCAGGCGCGCGTGCGTTCGCCATCGGCCAGATTGGAATGCAGCAGGTGAATTTTCCCCGGCAGACGTTCCTGGAATCGGCGCAGCAGCTGCGGCGTCAGACCGATTTCCGGCACCAGCACCAGCGCCTGTTGGCCGCGCTCCAGCACTTGCTCGATCAGGGCCAGATAAACCTCGGTCTTGCCGCTGCCGGTGATGCCTTCGAGCAGGAAGGGGGTGTAATCACCCAGCGCAGTGGAGATCGCCGCAACGGCCTGCTGTTGTTCCGTCGTCAGCGGCGGCGGATCGATGCGCACGCGCGGCGCGGCGGTTGCCGACAGCCGGGTGCTGGCGACGAGGCCGCGCCGACGCAGATTCGTCGCCGCACGGCGCCAGTTCGGCAGCATGCCGTCCAGCATCGTCGTAGGTAGTGGACCTCGCGCCAGCAGCGCGAGCAGGTCGGCGCTGGCCGAACCCTGGCGCGCGCCGGCGGCTGCAGCGGCATCGGCGACGAGCATCAGAGCCGGCTCACCCTCCGGCGGCAACACCCGCGCCGTGCGCAGTCCGGCGGGCAGGGCCGTCTCCACGACCTCACCCAGCGGATGCAGGTAGTAACGGCTGAGCCATTGCAGGGTGGCCAGCAGTTCCGCCGTGATCAGTGGCTGCGTATCGAGCAGGGCGCTGGCGGGCTTGAGCCGCTCGGGCGCCAGTTCGGAGTGATCCACGGTATCGATCACGATGCCCACCCGCTGACCGCGGCCGAAGGGCAGGCTGATCCGCGAGCCGGGGAGGATTGCGCGCGCGTCGACGCCACGCGGTGGCAGGTAGTCAAATAGCTGCGGCAGAGGCACCGGGACCGCCACGCGCAGGATCGCCGTCATGCGCGGTTCCGGTTCGGGTTGCATGTAGAAATCACGGTTAGGGTGATAATCGCAAGTAAAAACTCAAGATGTGCTTTCAAGTATTGGTAAAAATACATTTTTTTCGCTTATCCACAAGAGCTGTGGATAAGTCTGTGCATGGGTCTTTGCGCAAGCCCGCGCAAAGCGCATGGTTACGTGCCTGCGCTCGGCTTGGCGAAACTTTAACCAATCTGAAATAGAGCTTTCAGATCAGTAGCTTGTAAAAGAAAATTTGTGGAAAATGTAGCTGTTCACAAAACTGTCTCAGGTTCTGCGACGACTGCGCCAGGCTTGTGCACAACCATCACGCGTGGTATCTCGCGCCATTGACCGAAAAACTGACGTCAACGCTGCGCTTTGGTGTGCGTTGAGGAGCATACGCCATGGATACAATGACGCCTACAATTGACCTGACGCTGGCAGCAAGCTGGATATCCGAGCGCGTGGACGCGGCCAAAGCAGACGAGCGCACGCTCGATCAGTTCCTCAAAAGCGTCGAGCGCCGCGCCCTGCGCATGGCTGAACTTGCCACCGCCAATCGCGACGAGGCGCTGGATCTGGTGCAGGACGCGATGTTCGGTTTTGTGCGTCATTACGCGACCAAGCCGGCAGCGGAATGGACGCCGCTGTTTTACCGCGTACTCGACAGCCGGGTCAATGATTGGCACCGGCGGCGTCAGGTGCGCAGCCGCTGGCTGGTGGTGTGGACGCACACTAGCGAGGACGATGAAGCCGATGAGATTGCGCAGGCGCCCGACCTTGCCGATCCTGGCCCCCTGTTGCGGCTGGCGGGCAGCGAGGCAGCGCGGGATCTGGATGCTGCGCTTGCGCGCTTGCCTCTGCGCCAGCGCCAGGCCTTCCTGCTGCGGGTCTGGGAAGGCTTAGACGTTGCCGCGACCGCCAG
>JANXVS010000228.1 GCA_025351555.1 Pseudomonadota bacterium
AACCAGCTGCAACCGCCTAGGGTACTGGCCGATAACAGGACGAGAATGGACCAACGAAGAGTAGATGTGCGATTCACGAATCGAATCCTAGGCGGAAGGGTGATTGTTGCGAAGTTTCAGGCGGCGCTGCTGTGCCGCGGCTGAACCGTGACGGACAAATGCAGGTCATGCAGCATGCGCCGGGCTTGCTCATGATACGCCGGATTCAGCGACAGCAGGGGCAGACGCAACTCCGGCGTGCCGATGCCAAGGTGATGCAGACACCACTTCAGCGGAATCGGATTAGGCTCGGCACCAAGCAAATCGCAGAGTGCGATCAAATTCGTATTCAACATTTTAGCGCGGACGGCATCGCCCGCCAGCGCCGCGTCGCACAGCGCGCGCAACTGCGCTGGGGCGACATTCGCGGCAACCGAAATCACGCCCTCGGCACCCGCCAGCATGGCCTGTGCGCAGGTCGGGTCGTCGCCGCTCAAAACGCAAAATTGTGGATTTTTCAACTTCACCAAGGCGGCAACACGTTCAGCGTCGCCACGCGCTTCCTTGATGCCGATAATTTGCGCATGCCGCGCGAGCTTGGCCACCGTTTCCGGCAGCAAATCGCAACCGGTGCGTGATGGCACGTTGTAGAGCACGATGGGCAGGCCGCCCTGATCGGCAACTTCGCTGAAATGCCGCAGCAGGCCTTCCTGGGTCGGGCGCACGTAGTACGGCGTCACCACCAGTGCCGCATCCGCGCCGAGACTCAGCGCACGCCGCGTCGCGTGAATGGTCTTGCGCGTATTCGCCGTGCCGGTGCCGGCGAGCACCGGTACGCGACGGGCGACACGTTCGAGCGCAAACGCGAGCAGACAGTCATATTCAGCCTGATCCAGCGCATGCGCTTCACCGGTCGACCCGGCCACTACCAGCGCCTGCGTGCCGGCAGCCAGTTGGTAGTCGATCAGTGTCGCAAAGGCTTCCAGATCAAGCGCATCGGCCCGAAATGGCGTCGCCAGCGCGCAGATGCTGCCGATGATTTTTTTCAAGGGGAACCTTCAATTTACGCGAATCGCGATGTTACTTGCGGCTATCGGACGTGGCAAGTATTCTGGGCAGATGTGCCGGCACGAAGCCGGCGCAGCCAACGCAACACGCACCGCCGGATCGCATGCATTGACCGACACCGTACCCCGCCCGACCACGAACGAGAATTACCTGCTGATCAACGCGTTTGCCGCGCAGACACGCTCGCCGCTCGTCGCCATCGCCAAGCGCATCACCGATTGCGGCTGCAATCTGGCCGAGACACGCGTGGCCGCGATCGGCAGCGAGGTTTCCGTGCTGGTACTGGCGCAAGGGCCATGGGATGCGATCGCCAAGCTCGAGTCGGCGCTGTCGCGGCTGGAGCGTGAAGAGCAACTGCGCCTGGTGCAATTTCGCACCAACCCGAAACCTTCGCAGACGAACCTGCTGCCCTATGTGGTCGAGGTCGTGGCTGCTGACAAGCCGGGTATACTTTTTCAGATCGCCGAATTCTTCCAGCAGCACGGCATCAGCATCGAGCAGCTGCAATCCACACGTTATCGCGCAATGCAAACCGGCGCAGACATGTTTTCGGCGCAGATCACCGTCGGCATCCCGGCAAACACGCATATCGCCGCGCTGCGCGACGATTTCCTCGAATTCTGCGACGGCCTGAATCTGGATGCGATCATGGATCCGATGAAATACTGATGCTCAAGCCCGGCGCCAAGGTTCCCGATTTGCGCGGTCAGACGACCGATGGCGAAGTGCGATTGCGCAATCGGAAGGGTAAATCCGTCATCGTATATTTCTACCCCAAGGACAGCACCCCGGGCTGCACGCGACAGGCGCAGGATTTTCGCGATCTGCAAAAAAGCTTCGCCAAGCGCGACGCTGTCGTGCTTGGCGTATCACGCGATTCCATCAAATCGCACGAGAACTTCCGAACGAAACAAGCGTTGACGTTCGCCCTGGTCTCCGATCCGGACGAAACCTGGTGCAAGGTATTCGATGTAATCCACGAAAAGGTGCTTTACGGCAAACGCTATCTGGGCGTCGTGCGCAGCACGTTTCTGATCGGCGCCGACGGCCGCCTGCGCCGCGAATGGCGTGGCGTCAAGGTACCGGGACACGCCGCCGCCGTGCTGGAGGCGCTGGATGCACAGTCTGCGTGAGACCTGCGTCCCGGTGCTGCCCACACACGCGCCAGCCGGCTTGGCTTTTCCCTCTTTCCACTCCACTACGGTGACCTTCGCATGACCCGAGGCAAGCGTATCTATGTGCTCGATACCAACGTGCTTATGCACGATCCGACCGCCCTGTTCCGTTTCGAGGAACACGATGTGTTCCTGCCAATGACGGTGCTGGAGGAACTCGACGCGGCAAAGAAAGGCACCTCGGAGGTGTCGCGCAACGCGCGTCAAGTGAGCCGTTTCATCAACGAGCTGATCGAGCACGGTAACGGCAAGCATATCGAACACGGGCTCGAACTGCGTCTGCCGCAGGGAATCCAACTCGAGCGCGGCGCGCACGTTGGACGTCTATACTTCCAGACGCTGGACATCGACGAACCGATCGCGGGGAAAAAACGCCAGTTGCCCGACAACCTGATCCTGGCCGCGATCGTTGCCCTGCGCGAACGCAAGAACGAAGGCCAGGTGGTGCTGGTGTCGAAAGACATCAACCTGCGCATCAAGGCCTCGATCTACGGCATCACCGCCGAGGACTATGAGAACGATCGCGCGCTGGATGATTTCAGCCTGCTGTTCGCCGGTCACACCGAACTGCCGAAAGAATTCTGGGAACGCCACCCCGAAGTACGCTCGTGGTCCGAGCGCGGGCATACATTTTACGAAGTGAAGCTGCGCAAGGATGAGGAATGGCATCCGCACGAATTTCTTTACCTGCCGGAGGAAAACGACGTCGAGCTGCGCGTGCTGCGTGCGCATGAGGGCGTCGCCACCTTGCAGATCGTGGAGGATTTCCGCAACGGCTCGCATTCGGTATGGGGCGTCACCGCACGCAATCGCGAACAGAATTTCGCGCTCAACGCGCTGATGGATCCGGAAGTGGATTTCGTCACCCTGATGGGCACGGCCGGCACCGGCAAGACTCTACTCGCGCTCGCCGCTGGGCTTGCACAAACGATGGATCAGCAGCGTTATCGCGAAATCATCATGACCCGCGCGACGGTATCGGTCGGAGAAGACATTGGCTTCCTGCCTGGCACCGAAGAGGAAAAGATGACGCCCTGGATGGGCGCGCTGACCGACAACCTGGAAGTGTTGGCCACGCCGCAGGAAGGCGGCGGCTGGGGCCGCGCGGCGACGAATGATCTGCTCGCCTCCCGGATCAAGATTCGTTCGCTGAACTTCATGCGTGGACGCACCTTCCTCAATCGCTACGTCATCATCGACGAAGCGCAGAATCTGACCCCGAAACAGATGAAGACCCTGGTCACCCGCGCCGGCCCCGGCAGCAAGATCGTCTGCTTGGGCAACGTCGAGCAGATCGACACGCCCTATCTGACCGAGACGACGTCGGGCCTCACCTATGCCGTCGACCGCTTCAAGGGTTGGCGTCATTCTGCACACGTCACCCTGCGTCGCGGCGAACGCTCACGTCTGGCGGATTACGCTTCGGAGATGCTTTAACTAAAACACAGCGAGGCCACGGACGGCCGCTGCTTGATTCTCACATTCAAGGACGAGTGCAATCGCCAGCAACTGCTCCTGCATTGCCGGCATACCGGCCATCCATGGCCATCGCCGGCAATTGCTCCTGCATTGCCGGCATACCG
>JANXVS010000230.1 GCA_025351555.1 Pseudomonadota bacterium
TGTTCTGGATGTTCTACGAGCAGGCCGGCAGTTCGTTCAACTTCCTCGCAGAGAAGATCGTCAATCGCATGTTCGGCGCCTGGGAATTCCCGGTGGCCTGGTTCCAGTCGGTCAATCCGATTGGCGTCATCACACTGGCGCCGCTGGTCGCGATGGCCTGGGTCGCGCTGGCCAAGCGCAATCGCGAGCCGTCGATTTCGCGCAAGTTCGGGCTCGGCCTGATCGGCAACGGCGCAGCGTTCCTGCTGCTGATGTTTGCACTGACACACCTGGTCGATGCGGGCAACAAGATCCCGTTCTGGACGCTGTTCATGGTCTACGTGATCCAGGCGCTCGGCGAGCTGTGCCTGTCGCCGATCGGCCTGTCGATGGTCACCAAGCTCGCGCCGGCGCGCCTCGTCGGCTTCGCCATGGGCGGCTGGTTCCTCAGCATCGCCACCGGCAATAACATGTCGGGCGTGTTCGCCAGCTGGGTCAGTGGTGATACGGGAATTTCGGCGCAATCCGCGCTACTCGGTTACACGTGGGGTTTCTGGGCGCTGGTCGGATCCGGTGGGCTGCTGATCCTGGTCGCACCGCTGATCAACAAACTTATGCATGGAGTCCGGTGACGGCAGGATGCCGTCATCCGTGTAGGTCGCGGATGGTCGATGACACGGGATCCCCCGGCTCCAGGCTACCGCTTTTCTTGGCGTAAAATCACGTAAAACCTGACACGCCGGCACAATGGCGCCGTATCCTTGGCGCCTTGAGTCCACGCATGCGCCCGCGATGAACGACGCCAGAATCCTGCTTGCCGACGACGACGAAGAGCTGTGCCAATTGCTCCGTGATTTTCTCGTGCGCGAGGGTTTCGTCGTCGATGTCGCCCACGACGGCGACAGCGCGCTGCAACGCGCGAGCGCTGGCGGCTACGACGCGCTGATCCTTGACGTGATGCTGCCGCAGCGCTCGGGCCTGGAACTGTTGCGCGAGCTGCGCCGCGAATCGCAGCTGCCGGTGCTGATGCTGACCGCGCTGGGTGAGGACATCGACCGCATTCTCGGCCTGGAACTTGGCGCGGACGACTACGTGCCGAAACCGTGTAATCCGCGTGAGATCGCCGCGCGTCTGCGCGCGATCCTGCGTCGCACCCGCGGCGAAAATGACGGCAGTCAACTGATCGACCTCGCCGTCGGACCGGTGTCGTTGCGCGCGGCATCGCGCAGCGTGACCCTGCGTGGCGAGCCGGTGACGCTGACTGGCACGGAATTCAATATTCTCGCGATCCTGATGCGCGATGCCGGACGCGTGGTCAGCAAACAAACCCTGTCGCAGGATGTGCTCGGGCGTCCGCTCGGACCATTCGACCGCAGTATTGATGTACACATTTCCAAATTGCGGCGCAAGCTGGGGCCTGCCGCGGACGGCGAATCCCTGATCAATACCATCCATCGCGGCGGCTATCTGTTCCGCGTCGTCGAGGAACGCTAGCCATGCGGCGGCTATTCTGGCGCATTTTCGCTGCGCTGTGGCTGGTCAGCGTCGCCATGATTCTCGTGCTCACCTGGACGACGACCAGCAACTTCGAGAGCGAAAAAATTTCCGGCCTCGGCATCACGCGCCTGCAAGCGGCAATGGACGATCAGTTGTTGCGCACGGCACATGAACTGCAAACCAGCGACGCTGCCGGATTGCGCCAATGGCTCGGAGGAACTGCCGGCTACGGTCCCGGCACCGTCTATGTGCTCGATGCCAACAATCAGGATCTGCTCGGCCGCGAGGTACCACCGCAGGCGCGCGCGGCAGTTGCAGGCAACGCGGGCACGCCCGAGCGCGTGCGCACACGCAGCTTGCACGCAACCGACGGTCACACCTATATCGGCATTGCCGTGTTCGAAGGCTCCTTTCTCAAGCGCCTGATTTATCGCCGGCCGTCGGCGTTCTGGTTGAACATCGGCATCGCCATGCTGATCAGCGCGCTGGTCAGTGCCCTGCTCGCATCCTATGTTGCCGCGCCGCTCGCACGCATCCGCGCCAGTGCGCGCCGCGTCGCGCGCGGCGACCTGTCCGCCCGCGTCGGCGAATTGCGGTTCGGACGCAGCGCGGAGATCCTCGCGCTCGCGCGCGAGTTCGATCAGATGGCCGCACGTCTGAAAGAACTGGTTGAAGGCCAGCAGCGGCTGATCCGCGATGTTTCGCACGAAATGCGCTCACCGCTGTCACGCCTGCGCGTGGCGCTGGAGCTGGCTCGCTCACACGTTCCGCAAACTCCGAATGCATCCATCCACGACTCATCGGAGCAAGGCATCCTGCCTTGCGGAGATATGGCGACGCAACTGGATCGCATCGAACGCGAATCCGAACGTCTGGAGGAAATGATCGCGCAAGCAATCCAACTCTCGCGCATGGAAACGACGACGCCATCGGGCGCGCAGGATGTCGCGCTGGACGAACTCGTCGCCGATATCGCCGCCGATGCCGCGTTCGAAGCGCAGGCACGCCAGTGCACGCTGCATATTGCTCAGAGCGCGCCACTGCGCGTGCATGCGGAAAGCGACTTGCTCACCAGTGCGATCGAGAATGTCGTGCGCAATGCAGTCAATTACACCGCGTCTGGCAGCACGGTCAGGCTGCGCCTGGACAGCATCGATGGCCAGGCGCGCCTGCGCGTGGCCGATTGCGGGCCGGGCGTCGCGCCGGGCGATTGCGCGCGCATCTTCGAGCCCTACTTCCGCACTGACAGCGCGCGCCAACGCAAGAGCGGCGGCAGTGGTCTGGGGCTGGCCATCGCCAAGCGCGCGATCGAACGCCAGGGCGGACGCATCCATGCGAGCAATGCCGATGGTGGCGGGCTCGAAGTGGAAATGCTGTTGCCGCTGGCGTGAGCAGAAATTCGTCCGCCCAAAAAAGGCACAGGCCAGAACGATGTCTGGCCTGTGCCTTACTGTGTTTGCTCCGAACCTTTGAAGGCTGGAGCCAACGCGGCCTTCCTGGCGACGTTTATCCATGATTGCGGCGCTCACGCGCGGCTGATTTTGCTATCGAAGGAATGAGGGGAGGCACCCTTCGATGAGTCCAAATTACGCCAATCAGGCTGAATGGATGATGGCTGAAAACGTAATTATTTTGTAAAATTGCGACTCATTCTGCTCGATTTTCCGCCCCTCCATTCAAGCGTCAGTGTCGCTCAGCACAATGGGTTTTTGCCCAGCCGCTTTCAGTCCCTCATTCAACGCGGCGAGCTCTTTCGCCTTGAACGCATCCCAATCCTGCAGGCTGGCATCGACGATAGGGGCGAGTTTCTCGACGCCTCGGCGTGCATCCGGCGATGGCGCGGCATCGTCACCCTCGATGGCCTGGTCAAGCTTATCCAGCCACGCTGCGGCGAAATGCAGGCTGCGCACGCCACGCGGCGGAAACGCCCTGGCATTGTTTGGATTGGCTGATGCGGTGGATCCCGCAATGACACGCGCACGCTGCGCCAAGGCGTCGATGTCACGGGCCGGTGCGCCATTGGCGAGGCGAAGCGCAGCGAGTTGTACAAGCAGCTTGTCGACCTCACCGTTCGCAATGGCAACTTTTGCGCGTGATTGCTCGACGCGGCGGGCAAGCTCGAACTGCTGGGCATAGGCTTGCTCGGCCAAGTTCACGCGTGGATCGGCGACGACAGTCAACGGCTGGGTCAGGCGCTCGCCGCCCGCGCTCAGCGTGATGCTGTACTTGCCCGGAGGCGCCCAGACGCCATCAACAGGTTGATGAATGCCATCCGCCGCCGCATAACGCAGCGGCCAGACGAAGCGATGCATCCCCGCTGCGGCAGAAAGTGTACTTTGCGTATTTATCCACTCTGGCGCAATGTCCAGTTTCGCCAGATCCGGCGCCTTGGGTTGATCCGCGCTGGAGTAACGCCGCACGGTTGCACCAGCAGCGTCGACAATCTCCAGCGTCACTGGCGCCGCCGCAGCGGCTTTCAGTAAGTAGTCGATATAGGCGCCATCCGGCGGATTGGCCGCCATCGGCTCATCCTTCGGCAGTGGCGTGCCAGTGAATGCCGGACGCCGCATACGATACGCAATAGCAGGCGCAAACAGCCATGCCGCAGCATTTTCCACTTTTGCATCAAGCTGGCGCAGCGCCGAAACATCATCGAGGATCCAGAAGCCGCGCCCGTGCGTGGCGATCACGACATCGGCATCGTGGATCGTGATATCGCGCACCGAAGTTACCGGCAGATTTTTCTGCAACGATTGCCAATGATCGCCATCGTCAAACGAGACGTAGAGGCCTTTTTCGCTGCCCGCGTACAGCAGCCCGGATCGTACCGGATCGGCGCGCACCACGTTAATCGACTGGTTCGCGGGAATGCCGCTGACGATCGCACCCCAGGTCTTGCCGCCGTCGCGCGTGCGATAAATGCACGGGCGGGCATCATCCAGCCGATGGCGATCGACCGCCGCGTAAGCGCTGTCGGCGGCAAACGGCGAGGCTTCGATGATGCCGACCTTGGACCAGTCACTAATCGCTTTCGGCGTGACATTTTGCCAATGCGCACCAGCGTCGAGCGTGCGCCAGATCAAGCCATCGTCGGTGCCCGCCCAGATCATGCCGTCGACCACGGGCGATGGCGCAATGGCATAAATCACACCGCGGCGTGGGCCCTGGCCGAGGTTGTCAGCGATGGTCGCTGCATCCAGCGTTGTTGGCACAGCGGGGCCTTCGCGCGTGAGATCCGGACTGATCACATCCCAATGCTCGCCACGATCGGCGGTACGGAACATATGCTGGTTGGCAAAGTATAAAATGTGCGGATTGCGCGGCGAGAATGTCAGCGGCAAGGTCCAGGTAGCACGATACGTGTCTGGCATGGCCAGGGTCGGATCGACATTGCGCGCCTGCTGCGTGCGCAGGTCGAGTTTCTCCACGCGGCCGCCGAAGATGATGTCGGGATCATCCGGGTCCGGCGCAATATTGTCGCTCTCGCCGCCCACAGTGAGTTCATGGAATTGCATCATGTTTATGCCATTGTTGCCGCTGCCGCGACTGGGCAGGCTGACCGCACCGGAATCCTGCTGCGCACCGTAGACCCAGTACGGAAAGCGCCGGTCGGTGCTGACGCGATAAATCTGCGCGGTCGGCTGGTTGTGCCATGAACTCCAGGTCTTGCCGCCGTTGAGGGTGACCAACGCGCC
The DNA here is from genome assembly GCA_025351555.1 of Pseudomonadota bacterium. Lineage (GTDB taxonomy): Bacteria > Pseudomonadota > Gammaproteobacteria > Xanthomonadales > Rhodanobacteraceae > Rudaea. The sequence continues at coordinate 5,172 of JANXVS010000230.1, forward strand.
CTGATCGACACCGAGAATTTGTCGCTGCGGATCATTCGGATCGATCCATAACGCGTGGAAATCATCGCCGGTGTTGTCGCCCTTGAGCGGTATGAAGCTGGCGCCGCCGTCGTCGGAGCGCAGCACGATCGTGTTCATCGCATAAACGCGATCGGGATTGGCCGGGTCCGCAGCAATCTCGCCGAAATACCAATCGCGCTGCCAGATGCGCGCGTCGGCGCTCTTGCGCATCCACGTGACGCCGGCATCGTCCGAGCGATACAGGCCGCCTTCCTCGCCATCGATGAGTGCATAGACTCGTCTTGGCGAGGCAGCGGAGATCGCCATGCCAATGCGGCCGACGACAGCAGGGAAGCCGTGACCAGCGATTTGCGTCCAGTGATCCCCACCATCGATGGATTTATACAGGCCGCTGCCGGGACCGCTGGATGGCGGATAGATATTCCACGGCGGGCGCCGCGTCTGCCACAACGCGGCATAGATCACGTTGGCGTCGTCGGGCTGGAACGCAAGACTGATCGCCCCGGTATCGTCATTCCTGCCAAGAACTTTTTGCCAACTCTTGCCGCCATCGCGCGAACGGAACACACCGCGCTCCGCGTTCGGCCCATAGGGGTGACCGAGCGCGGCGACATAGACGAGGTTCGAATCGCGCGGATGCACGAGGATCTTGCCGATCTGCTGCGAATCGGGCAGTCCCGTGAACGCCCACGTCTTTCCCGCATCGGTGGATTTGTATATGCCGTTGCCTTGCGAGATATCCGAGCGCATGTCGGCCTCGCCACTGCCGACATAGATGACCCTGGGATCGGACGGCGCAATAGCGAGCGCGCCGATCGATCCAACCGGCTGGCCATCGAAGATCGGCCGCCAGGTGCGGCCGGCATCGCCGGTTTCCCACACACCGCCGTTGACCGCGCCGAAATAGAAATGATTCGGCTCGCCCAGCACGCCGGCGACTGCGAGCACGCGGCCTCCGCGGAATGGGCCAATGTTGCGCCAGCGCAAGTCCTGGAACAACGTCGGGTCGAGCGCCTGCGCCGAAGTAGCAACGATCACAAGACTCATTGCAAATGCAAAGCGGAAACGGAACATCACGGCTCCCGAATATTCAAACAGGCGCTGATACGCAAACGCCACACAGGAAAAGGCCGATAATCCATCGGATTATCGGCCACCATTATCGCTGATGTTCGCCGCGGTCAATCACGATCGAAAGGATCCTCGAATTTCTTCTTGTCCTCGCCGCTATGTCCGGCAGCAGCGGCAGGTGCGGCGGCGGGCACGTCGATGGTTTCAAGGTTTTTCGCCTTCAGCGCATCGTTGAGTTTGGCCAGATCGGTTTTCTCGAACGTCGCGAAACTTGTAC
>JANXVS010000231.1 GCA_025351555.1 Pseudomonadota bacterium
GATCGCCCAGCCAGTAGGCAACGCAACTGGCGCGCGGGCCCAACTCGCGCAGCACGCCGGCGAAATACTCCGGCGTAAGTTCCTCGAAATTCAGTTCCGCATTCGAGTAGGTTTCGCGATATAGACGCATCACATCGTCGCCGATGCCGTCGATAGTGTTGCGCCACTCCACCCGCAGCGCAGCGCTGGATTTGAGCTTGCGGCGCAAGTCCTTGCGTGTGGCGCGGCTGAGTGAACCCAGATACTCATCGAGGCTGGAAAAGCGCACGTCCAGATACGCCGTGGGCAGGCCCGGTTGCCGGCGCAGGCGCTGCGCACGCGCGACGTTCGCCCACAGGTCATCTTGTGCGTTGGGAGTATCCTTGGCCGCGATCATGCCGATGCGCTGCTGCTTTGTATATTCTTCCACTTTGTTCATGATTGCGCCGAGCAGGCGCTGCTGCGTAGCCGCGTCCGTGTCTGACGCGAACCCGAGATGACAGGTCTCACCAACCGGTGATCCGAGGCCGAGCAGGCGTTGCTGCAACAGGCGCGGGGAAACGCGCACGATTGCATCGGTCACGCGCTTGAGCGGGCCGGTCAGGGTGGTATCCAGACGGTAGTTGGTGACGAAGGCAGGCACGGCGGCTTGCAGTTCACCGTCCTCGCGCACACCGAAATAGACCCAGGAGAAATCAGGCAGGCCGGCGCGCTCGACGGCGTGGTAATAACTCCAGTCTTCCAGTTCGCCGGGAAACAGCCGATTCCATTCGTCGCGGCCAAAGGCCTCGACGGAATTCGCAACGATGACTTCTTCCATCAATTGGCGGGTCAATCGGCGACGACCGCAGCCTGCGCCTGTTCCATCATGTGGGCGGCTGGCATGTGCACGAAACGTGTGGCGGCGATGTGATTGAAGAAGGCCGCCGAGCGGTCGATCACCTTGGCCCGCTCCTGATCCACGGTGATCATGTGGTAGCTATTTTCCAGCAGGACGGTTTCGACCGGGCCGCGCACGCCGCGCACGACCTGGCGCACGTTCTTCAGGCTGGCGACGTCGTCGTCCACTGCATGCATGACCAGGCACGGCGTATGGATGCTGCGCAACTGCCGACGCACGATGAAAGACAGGCGATAGAACTCGGCCAGCGACGGCCACGGATTGCCGGGCAGACCCGCTGCGGCGCTGTCGCCGTCGAGCATGCTGCCGGCGATGCGCTGGCGGATGCGTTCATCCTTGATGCCATAGGGAAAGCATTCGTGAAAGTGCTGGCGATGGCCGAAACCCAGACCCACGACCAACGGCAGCAGAAATGACAGCCTGCCGATCCAGGGAATCGTCCAGCCGTCGTAGACAAAGGTGGTGCCGTATAAGCCTAGACCATCGACTTGCTCGGGACGATCCGCGGCGAGTTTGAGCGCCAGCAGCGCGCCCATCGACAGGCCGGCGACGAACATGTGGTCGACATCCTTGCGCAAGCGATCGGCGGCTTCTTCGACGCTGCGATACCAGTCGCGCCAACCGGTCTTGAGCAGGTCTTCCTCGTTGCCGCAATGCCCGGCCAGCTGCATGCCGTAGACCGTTAAACCGGCGCGGTTTAGGCCTTTGGCGACAAAGCGCATCTCGGTTGGCGTGCCGGTCAGGCCGTGGATCAGCAGAACGCCTGAGCGTCCTCCGGGCAGGTAGTAGTCGGTAGGTTTGATCATTGGATCGATACTTTATGGATTGCTGAATAGGGTTATTTTGCCGGATGCAAGGTTACGAAGACCTAAAATCGACTTAACCCATTGCGCCTTATGGCCAACACACCAGAGCCACCCCGCCGGCCACGGCGATGGTTCCCAGCCAGCGGCGCAGCGACACGTGCTCCTTCAGTACCCAGCGGCTGGCCAGCACGACACCGCAGTAGGACAGCGCCATGAACGGAAACGCTACGCTCAGCGGTGCCAGAGTCAGGGCCGCGAACCAGACGACGAATTCGACCACGTAAATCAGCAATCCGGCGACTACCCAGGGCGAGCCGACCAGATCCAGCACGAAACCGACGGCACCAGCGCGCCGTTTGACACCGCTATCATCGTGACCGACGCCGAGCTTGAAACACACCTGGCCGCAGACGTCGCACAGGACCGTGGCCAGCAACAATGCGAACATCATCCCCGATTGAAACATGACCGCGATGCTCGTTCTATCGCCACCAGCAACTCCCGATTCGTTTGTTCGTTGCAAGCCAAGAGCGTCGCGTTCATCGTGCGCTGCGGCTGATCCATGCGTGCTTCCCAGCGTTTGAACAGATTGTGGTGTCGCGGCGGAGAAAATTCGCCGCAGATATCCGCACCGACAAGGCGCTTGCTCGCGCCGACCGCGGCAATCACCTGCAACACGGCCGCCAAGGGCATCTGGCCTTGATCCCAGTTCGTCAGCGCTTCACCTTCCGGCAACACATCCTTGTCGATGCTCAGCCAGACCGCGTCGGTGCCGATTTGCGACATTATAACATTCAGGCCTTGCTCGATACCGACTTCGGCCAGATTGCGCCAGATCAGATACCCGTTTTCGTAGCGATGGCCGGGGCCGTCGGGGACGTTTCGCCACACCCGCGATGGCGCATGCTGCCAGGGAAACAGATTAATGCGGCCTGCCGCCAACGCCTTGAGGTTGCCACCCTTGAGTTCCGGACGCACCAAGTCGTCGCTGCACGGGCCGATCGTCACAACCTTGGCCACCTGCGGCAGACGCAGCGCCTGATTGACCCACGAGCCACAATGCCAGCGCGGCGCCAGTCGCACCCAATCCGGATGATTGTCGATATGCACGATGGTGATCGGCTCGCGTGCCTGTTCCATAAGCAGCACGGCCAGATGATGGAAGTCACCGGAGCCGAGCAGGCTCACAACAGGCCCGGGGGTTGCATTCGCTGCGATTCGCTGTCGCGCCTGCATCATCGTCGCGTCGCGGCTCCACAAGCGTAGTTGCGGACCCAGATCGCGTAACGGCAGGGTGCTCACCGATGTCCATGGCGCTACGTCGCGCAATGAGGCTTGCGCGGCGAGGGAATTGTCCATATCCAGGATTTGCAGATGCATGGGAGCCGGCGAGTCGGTTGCCAGGTGTGTGTCGGAGCGCGCCGCTATGCCGATCTTGCCAAGTAATGACGACGCACCAGCAACGCAATCGGCAAGCCGACGAAAAACAAGTGCGACGCCAGATCGCCAACGACGCCTTCCAGCGTGTAGCTCTTCGACGGCACGGCAGACAGCGGCACGACGATGAAATTCATAACCAGATAAATCACCACCCCGTACAGCGGCCCGCAGACGAATGGGTGGCGAATCAGGGCCGTGATGTGGCGGCTTGCCACCAGGTAAAAAGACGTGGCCACGGTGATTATGAAGTAGTGGCAGAAGGCGCCGAGCGCGCCCGCTGACCAACCGCCGGCAAATGCAGCGTTGCCGAGCAGGCCGCTGGCGATGAATTGCAGCACGCGCAGTGGCGACGCGCCATGCATGCCGGCGAACGTGAAGGCGAAGGCGATATCCAGCGTGCCGGCAATCGCGCCGCCGGCCAGTATCGTGAAAAGCGCGGAAGTCGATATAGTCGCGCGCGATGCGCTTGCGGATGCGTTCATGCGTTAGCGGTCTTCGTTAAAAAAGCGGCATTATATAAAAATTACTTTTTACACTTGGCCAAGGGCTGCCGGCGCTATTTCCGGATGGTACGCAGTAACCGGACGCTACATCAATCGCGAAACAATACCAGCGCCAGGCACAAGCCGCTCCCGATGGCGTACAAGATCCATGTCTCGGAAACAAAGTACGGATAGAACATCAGCGCCAGGCCAACGATCACCGGTTTCCACAGCGACTGTTTCTTGCCATACAGAAACGCGGCGAGGCCGATGACGCCGAAAAGTATCAGTCCGAACAATGCTGCGGGAGTGGGCATGGAATTTTCGACTGTGGGCTATTACTTCTGCGCCAGCGCAATGAAACCGGCAATTTGGAATTGTTTCTCCACCCTTAGTTCGATCGGTTCGATGTCGCAACTGCTGAAACCTACTTCGCGGCAAAGCTTTTCAATCGAACTACGCGAATGCGCATAGCGCTTGCTCGGACGCAGCACGAAGGCGCCTTTCAAATCATCCGCGGCTTCGCAGGAAAATATCAGTGCGCCGCCCCGGTGCAGGGCTTTGAACGCTGCCGGGATGATTGCAGACAGGTCGCCGACATAGATGAAGACGTCGTTGGCGATGATGTAGTCGAACGAATCCGCTGCGGTGCTGCCCAGTTCATCGAGCAGATCGTTCTGGCGCAAATCCGTATAGACGCCGCGCGTGGTCGCCTTTTCAATCATTTTTGAAGATACATCAACGCCCACGAACGCGTTGCCGATGCGCCCCAGGCACGCGCCCAAGAGGCCCGTGCCGCAGCCCAGGTCGAGCACGCTCACATCCAGATCGGATTGGCGTCCGCGGACTATCTCAGCCACGCGCTTGGGGACGCCGTATTTCAACTTCTCCACAAGATGCTTGTCGAACCGGTTCGCATACCCATCGAAGAACTGCCGAATCATGTCCGTGGGCTGGGTAGACGGTGTTTCCCCACGCGCGATGGCAAGATAGAACGCAATACTCGGATTGTCGGGCGCAAGCTCCACTGCATGTTGCAGCAGCAGACTTGCCTCATCCCTTTCGTCCACGTCAACCAAGTACGTGCCTAGCCACGCCAAGGCAGTCACGTCATCCGGATTTTGCGCGAGGATGGCGCGCCAATGCGGTTCGGCTTCACCAAAACGGCGTTGATTGACCAGGCACATCCCGAGTGCCTTGCGGATCGAGGTATCAGCAGGTCTGAGCGCGAGCGCAGATTGAAGATGCTGCTGCGCCGTCAACGGATCGCCCGCAGCATTGGCGACGGCGACAGCAATCTCCAGCGCCACCATTTCCCGTGGGGCAAGTGCAACGCCCTTGTTCGCCATCGCCACCGCTTCAGTGTGCCGGCCCATGCGAGACAACGCCTTCGCCAACTCCAAGTACACCCGAGGCCAGCGTGGTGCGGACTCGACCGCACGTTGCAGAGCCACGATCTCTTGCTGAGGATTTTTTGCTGCTCGTGCGAGCAGCGCACCGGCAAGATAAATCCGTGGGTCCTGGGGCGTAGACGCGACGAGGCTGTTAAGCGCATCAGCGGCTTGCTGAAGTTTTCCCGCAGAAATGTCTTCTTCAATCGCCCGTATCCGCGACAGATTCGTATCGAGCGCGTTTGCTGCCGTCATGCGTGCTCCAACTACGCGGTGATGCAATGCTGCTGAGAGGTTGCCGTCGGGTAGTCCACTTTACGCTTGGTTTAAGTGCAAGCCGAGAGGTTACTGCAATGATAACGGAATATGCGCGCCGCTCGCGCAAAGTGCTCGTCCACGTTCGGGTATAGCGCCGCCGAAAACTCGCGATTCTGCATCAAGCCACTTGTGCAGCCCGAAAGGCGATGAAGTTGTCGAAGCTGGGGCGCTTCATCCATCGCGCGCGCGTAGCGTCTGCGTCGAATGGAACAGGGTTGTAGCGTTCGGTGGTCATGCGGCAGCCTTTTCGATCTTTCGCAGTTCGTCGGCAAGTTCGCGTTCGGCGTGCCACAGGTCGAAGTCCTGTTGCATGCGCAGCCATAGGCCCGCGCCGTTGCCAGCGAGCTTGCCGATGCGCAGCGCCGTGTCCGGTGTGAAACCCTTGCGCTCGGCCAAGAGCTCGTGCAGCGTCTGCCGCGATATGCGCAGGCGGCGCGCGGCTTCGGACACGTTCAGGCCCAGCGACGGCAGCACGTCGTCGCGCAGGATCGCGCCGGGATGAGTCGGCGCACGGTTCGGGTTTCGCTTGGCGGTGTATTCGGTCATGGTCATTACCTAGTGATACTGTTCCAAGTCCACGCGTAGTGCGTCGCCGTCCAGCCATTCAAAGGTGACGCACCACGGCCCGTTGACGTGCAGGCCGTAGCGCGTCGGTTTGTGTCCCTTCAACGCATGGAAGTTAAAGCCGGGCGCGTTCAGTTCGGGCAGGTCGCGCGCGGCGTTCAACGCGTCCAGCCGTCGCAGTGTGCGAGCGTGCAGGTCTGGCCGTACTTTCGCCGCGTTGCCGGTGTTGAACAGGTCAGCCCGTCCCTTGTGCTTGAAACCGCGAATCATGGCGAACTGTAAAGAATTGCTTTACGCATGTCAAGTATCGCTTGACTAGTTTGCCCTGCGCTTGATCGGCGTTGTGGATGCCTAGCGGGAAATGTTGGCAAGAAAAAACCGCGTCACAGCGCGGTTTGCGGCGTGTTACTGGGCAGTGCGGGAAGTATATAGGTGGCCGGGGACGGACTGTGCGCGCAGGAGCGCGCGCGAACAGCGCAGCGGGCCGTGAGCGTAAGAGCCTGCGCGGATGTCTATGAAATCGGTCGGCTTGCTCCAAAACTTACCTTTTGGACCGGCAGGAATCTATTCCGCAGTCTGTTGGACTGCGGCTGATCGGGGATTCACCATGTCCGTTTATATTGCGCGCGGCAAGACCGTACCCATGCCACTCGTATGGAACACGCTTGAGGAACTTCGAGCGGCCGCGTTGTCGCGCGGTTGTACGCCGGCTCAATTCGCATATGCAGTCGAAGTGATGGGCACCGACACACATCAGGTGGCAGACTATCTGAAGCGCCACTCGTTTATGAAGGCGTTGTTTGTTGGTATGTCAGAATCCGCATGACGTCTTCGACAATGCCGCGCCGCGTTCAAGGAATGCTATGAAAACTGTTTCCTGATTAGCTTCGTTCCTCAGCTTAAAAAATTACTTGCCTGACGCAGAACGAGCTCTGCGCAAGGGCCACAGAGAATCATGGCTCGGAGCAATCGCGGCACAAGTTCGCGTAAGCGAAAACGACGATTGAAGCGCCAGGC
>JANXVS010000262.1 GCA_025351555.1 Pseudomonadota bacterium
ATCAACGGCGCCACGCGCTCCCAGAACGCATCGGAAACCACCCACGATTCCAGTCGTTGTCTCGCCATCGCGTTCTCCACTCTAGCGGCTCCGCCGCGATGGGAGAACAGGATATCATTTTATTTACGGATAAGCTCTAAGGCGCCAAACAGCGCAGCGCTCTTTCCGCGTCACGTGCGCGGGAGGCAGCGCACGCCTGCTGTCCGGTTTGCCAATTGCCTCGCTCGCACACGAAGCGCGATAATCGTGCTTCTATCGCGCACAATCTACGCAGCATCGCTTCCCGGAGAATTTCCATGTCGTCTTCACCGATTATCATCGCCGGCGCCAAGCGCACTGCGATAGGTTCCATGCTCGGCCAGTTCACCGGTGTGCCGGCCACCACGCTCGGCGCCACGGCGATCAAGGCTGCGCTGGAACAATCCGGCGTTGCAGCCGCGGATGTCTCTGAAGTCATCATGGGCTGTGTGCTGCCGGCCAACCTGGGCCAGGCGCCGGCGCGACAGGCGGCCATTGCGGCCGGCCTGCCGACATCGGTGGGCTGCACCACGATCAACAAGGTCTGCGGCTCGGGCATGAAGGCGATCATGTTGGGCCACGACTTGATCAAGGCCGGTTCGGCAACGGTGATTGTCGCCGGCGGCATGGAGTCGATGACGAACGCACCGCACATGGTCGTCGCGCGCACCGGGCTGCGCTACGGCGATGCCAAGCTCGTCGATCACATGGCCTGGGACGGCCTGACTAATCCCTACGACGGGCAGTCGATGGGCGTGTTCGCCGAGGCCACCGCGGACAAGTATCAATTTACCCGCGAGCAACAGGATGCGTTCGCGATCGAGTCGGTGAAGCGCGCGCAGGCTGCCATTGCTTCCGGGGCGTTCGTCGACGAGATCGTTGCGGTAAAGGTTGCCGGACGCAAGGGCGATGTCGAGTACGCCACCGACGAACAGCCGGGCAAATCCGATATCGCGAAGATTCCGACGCTCAAAGGTGCCTTCCGCAAGGATGGCACGGTGACGGCCGCCAGTTCGTCGAGCATTTCCGACGGCGCCGCCGCGACCATCCTGCTGAGCGAAGACGAGGCGAAAAAGCGCGGCATCAAACCGCTGGCGCGCATCGTCGGCCATGCCACGCTGGCGCAGGAACCGGCCTGGTTCACCACGGCACCGGTTGGGGCGATCGAGCAGTTGCTGAAGAAGATCGACTGGAAGGTCAGCGATGTTGATTTGTTCGAGGTCAACGAAGCCTTCGCTGTGGTGGCGATGGCGCCAATGCGTGACCTCGGCATCGCCTACGAAAAACTCAACATCAATGGCGGCGCCTGCGCGCTCGGCCATCCGATTGGTGCCTCGGGCGCGCGCCTGGTCGTCACCCTGATCCACGCACTCAAGGCGCGTGGCGGCAAGCGCGGTGTCGCCGCACTGTGCATCGGCGGCGGCGAAGCCACAGCTCTGGCCATCGAATTGTTGTAAGCTCGGCTACCCCTGCATCATCAACGCATGGGAAAAACCTTCGTATCTATTCGTATTTCATCCATCATGGATTTTGGGAGAATTCTATGCAGTTGAAGAAGCTTTTTATCGCAGTGGCATTCGCCGGGGCTCTGGGCGCTTGCAGCGACAATGCACAGCAGTCGGCGCAGGATGCTGCCGCAAAGGCAAAAGCATCCGCTGACGCTACACAAGTGGCCGCGCAACAGACCGCCCTTGCCGCGCAGCACGCGGCGGACGCTGCCAAGGCAGCGGCAGCTCAGGCGGCCGCCGGCAACGCCACCGCAGCCGCACAATCTGCAAATCAAGCCTCCAATGCGGCGAAAACCGCAGAAGACAGCGCGGAGAAGACCGCCGATACCGCCAAACAAGGCGTAAAGGATGTCAACAATGCCGCGGAAGAGGCCAAGGAAGCCGCGAAAGACAAGGACGGACACTGATTCGACCGCCGCATTTCACAGTTCCAAGCGACCGGCCGCCTTGCGCGGCCGGTCTTGTTTTGGTATCCGGCTAGCGCCGCACAAAACTGGCGCTAGTGCATGCCTATATGTTTTCATGATCGTCTCAGGCCTGCATCGGCACTACCATGCCCACTATCGAATCCCAACTCGATCCCCGCTCACCCGAATTTCAAGCCAATGCCGCGCAATTGCGTGGCGTGGTCGATGATCTGAAAAAGCAGTTGGCGCAGACCGCGCTCGGCGGCGGCGACAAGGCACGCACCAAGCACACCGAACGCGGAAAACTCTTGCCGCGCGAACGCATCCGCGGCCTGCTCGATCCTGGCTCGCCGTTTCTGGAATTCTCGCCGCTGGCCGCCCACGGCATGTATGCGGATCAGGCGCCGTCCGCCGGATTGATCGCCGGCATCGGCCGCGTGCATGGAATCGAAGTCGTCGTCGTCGCCAACGATGCAACGGTGAAAGGCGGAACCTATTTTCCAATCACGGTGAAAAAGCATCTGCGCGCGCAGGAAATCGCACTCGAAAACCGTCTGCCTTGCATCTATCTGGTCGATTCCGGCGGCGCTTTCCTGCCGCTGCAGGACGAAGTGTTCCCGGACAAGGAACACTTTGGCCGCATTTTCTACAATCAGGCCCGTCTGAGCGCACTGAATATTCCGCAGATCGCCGTCGTGATGGGTTCATGTACCGCCGGCGGCGCCTATGTGCCGGCGATGAGCGACGAAACCGTGATCGTCAAGGAACAAGGCACGATCTTCCTCGGCGGTCCGCCGCTGGTGAAGGCGGCGACCGGCGAAGTCGTCGATGCCGAGTCACTCGGGGGCGCCGATGTGCACACGTCGATCTCGGGCGTGGCCGATCATTTCGCCGAAAATGACGCGCATGCGCTCAGCATTGCACGCGATATCGTCGCCCATCTGAATCGGCGCAAGCAGTTACCTGTCGCAATCCGCGAGCCCGTCGAGCCGCGTTATCCGGCCGAGGATATCTACGGCATCGTGCCCGCCGATACGCGGCGTCCATTCGATATCCGCGAAATCATCGCGCGCATCGTCGACGGTTCGGAGTTCCAGGAATTCAAGGCACGCTACGGCAAGACCCTGATTTGCGGATTCAGCCATATTTACGGATACCCTGTCGGCATCGTCGCCAACAACGGCATCCTGTTCGCTGAGTCCTCGCTCAAGGGTGCGCATTTCATCGAGCTGTGCAATCAGCGTGATATTCCTCTGGTGTTCCTGCAGAACATCACCGGTTTCATGGTCGGCAAGAAGTATGAGCAGGCTGGCATCGCCAAGGATGGTGCGAAGATGGTGACAGCAGTCGCCTGTTCACACGTGCCGAAATTCACCGTGATCATCGGCGGCAGTTTTGGCGCGGGCAACTACGCGATGTGTGGCCGCGGCTACCAACCAAGATTCTTGTGGATGTGGCCAAACGCGCGCATCA
>JANXVS010000280.1 GCA_025351555.1 Pseudomonadota bacterium
ATTGGCTCGCCAGCGCCGACGGCAAGTTCGCTGCGCGCGTGCGCCTGTCCAAGAATCCGATCCAGTCCGCTCCGGTAGTCGTCGGCGACACGGTCTACGTCGAGGATATCGACGGCGAAATCGGTGCCTATCGCATCGGCAAATGATTTTTCCCTTCGCCCGCTTCCGGGCGACGGGCTTTTGAGCCGTATCGCATGCTACCCGTCATCGCCCTGGTCGGACGTCCCAATGTGGGCAAATCCACATTGTTCAATGTGCTCACGCGCACGCGCGACGCGCTCGTGCACGACCTGCCAGGGCTTACTCGTGATCGCCACTACGGCGTTTGCAGGCTCGGTGAACGCGAGTTCGTGGTGGTCGATACCGGCGGGTTGACTGGCGACAAGGAAGGTATCGGCGCGCTCACCGCGCATCAGGCGCAACTGGCAATCGAGGAGGCCGATCGCGTCGTGTTTGTGGTCGACGCGCGCGACGGCCTGTTGCCGCACGACCGCATCGTCATGGATGCGCTGCGGCGCCAGGACAAGCCCATCCTGCTGGCCGTCAACAAAATGGACGGCGTCGATGCAAACATTGCATTGGCCGAATTTTCCACCTTGGGGTTCGCCGCGCCATTGCCGCTCTCAGCCTCGAATGGCCGTGGTGTACCGGCATTGATCCAGGCGATCCAGGGCGATCTCCCGGCGGTCGATCCGGATGCGGTCGCCGCCGAAGATCCCAACGAAGGTATCCGCGTTGCCATTATCGGGCGCCCGAATGTCGGCAAGTCCACCTTGGTCAATCGCCTGCTTGGCGAGGATCGCGTCATCGTTTCCGACGTCGCTGGCACCACGCGCGATTCGATCCGCGTGGCGCTTGAACGCGACGGTAAGCGCTACACGCTGATCGATACCGCCGGCGTCCGGCGCCGCGCGCGGGTCGAGGAGGTTGTCGAGAAATTCAGTGTCATCAAGACCCTGCAATCCATCGCTGCCGCGCACGTTGCCGTGGTGTTGCTGGATGCACAAGAGGGGGTGTCCGAACAGGACGCCACTCTGATAGGTTACGTGCTGGACGAAGGCCGCGCCCTGGTGATCGCCGCGAACAAGTGGGATGGCCTTTCCACTTATGAACGCGACCAGTGCAAGAGTTCGCTGTCGCGCAAACTCGACTTTGTCGGATTCGCGAGAAACGTGACACTGTCTGCATTGCACGGTTCCGGAATTGCCGAGTTGATGCGCGCGATCAATCGCGCCCACGCCTCGGCAACGCGGGAGTTCGGGTCCGCGGAACTCACGCGCGCGCTGGAAAAAGCCTACGAAAGCCATCAGCCACCATTGGTTCGCGGGCATCCGCCGAAACTGCGCTTTGCCCATCCTGGTGGCACCAATCCGCCGAAAATCATCATTCATGGCAGCCGCACCAAGCACATTGCCGTCAGTTACCGGCGCTACCTCGAAAATTTCTTCCGCAAGCGCTTCAAGCTCGAAGGCACGCCGGTGCAGATCGAATTTCGTGAAGCCGAAAACCCTTTCGCCGGAAAGAAGAACGAACTCACCGAGCGTCAGGTGAAAAAACGCCAACGGCTCGTGCGCAAAGCGAAGAAACGCTGACTACGTGCATCGCGTCGCAATGGCAACAACACAGTTCGATTCCGCCAACATTACCGCTGCGATCCTCGCCGGCGGCGCGGGCAGGCGCTTGGGCGGCCACGACAAAGGTCTGGAACTGCTCGCGGGCAGACCACTGGTGGCGCATGTCATCACTGCGCTGCGGCCGCAAGGGCAGAAATTGTTGATTTGTATTAATAGAAACAATGATCAATATGCGACATTTGCAGTAATTTGTACTGATTGCGCAATGGGGTTTCTGGGCCCGTTAGCGGGTATTGCTGCAGCGCTCGCGGCTTGCGACACAGAATGGTTGCTAACGGTCCCTGTCGATTGCCCGCAGCCGCCGGCTGACCTCGCGCGTCGCCTGCATACGGTCGCGCATGACGCGCAAGCGCACGTAGCGGTGGCGCACGATGGCGAACGCCGCCAGCCGCTGTTTGCGTTGTATCGACGCGAACTGGCCAATAGTGCAACCGAAGCTCTCGCGCACGACTTGCCAGTCTGGCGCTGGCAGGATGAATGCGGGGCGGTCGAAACCGATTTTTCCGATCAGCCGAAAGCCTTTCTCAACCTCAATACCGTTGTGGGCTTCCGCGACTGGGAGTCGACTCATGCACGCTGATCATGCCCACTGAAGCGCCGCTGTTTCCAACCGGCATCAGCCTGGATGATGCGCGGGCATACATTGTGGATATTTCCACGAAGCGGCGGTTGCCAAACGAACGCGTTTTGCTGGAAGCAGCATTTTGCCGAGCCCTCGCATCGGATGTCGTCGCGCCGCGCGATGTGCCCGGCTTCGCCAACTCAGCGATGGACGGTTTCGCCGTGCGCGC
>JANXVS010000301.1 GCA_025351555.1 Pseudomonadota bacterium
CGCCGACGCTGACCAGCTATGACTGCCGTCCGTATGTGTCCGGTCCCGCCGAGTCCTGCCCAGTCACAACTGCCCAGGCTGGCACGTACTACGTGATGGTCAATACCTACGCTGCCTATTCGGGCACCACGCTTACGGGCAGCTACACTGCTGCGGGCACGGGTGGTACGCCGACGGCGAACTTCACGTTCACCACCAGTGGCCTGACCGCGACGTTCACCGACTCCTCCACCGATGCAGGTGGCACGGTCGGCTCGTATGCCTGGACCTTCGGCGATGGCAGCACCTCGACCACGAAGAGCCCCAGCCACACCTATGCAGCGGCCGGCACCTACAGCGTGACCGAAACGGTGAAGGACAGCGTCAATGGTGCGACCAACGCCAAGACGTCTTCGGTGACGGTCTCGGCCGCCAGCTGCGGCGGTTTGGTACTCTGCAGCGGCGTGGCGGTTGCCCTGCCGGCAGTGTCGACGGGCAGCTGGTCGTCGATTTACACGATGACGGTGGCAGCGGGCCATACGGTGACGTTCGCCACCTCAGGCGGTTCCGGCGATTCGGACCTGTACGTCAAGGCCGGTAGTGCGCCGACCCTGTCCAGCTACAATTGCCGTCCGTACACATCGACGACGAACGAGAGCTGCTCGTTCACGCCGTCGGTGAGCACCACTTACTACATCGGCGTGGAAGCTTATGCTTCCTACTCGGGCGTCAGCCTGAAGGGCACGAGCAACTAAGTGACGCGTCACGCAGGTTGATCGAGTCTTCACAGAAGGCTCGATCAAACCCGGTAACTCGGACCCCGGCTTCGGCCGGGGTTTTTTTTTAAGGAAAAACGCTTGATCCGCTGGTTCTCTCGGGCGCGTGCAAGCCCCTTTACTGAAGCGCCTCGAACCGATTGGCTTCCACGTTCTTGCGCACGCGCGACGGATCCCATACACGGCCGTTCATGGTGATATAGACGCCATCGGGCAGCGTCTGAATGGCGCCGACCGCGCAGCCGATGTTGAACACGGCATCCGATCCCTGAAACCGCGCCGGATTGAGTGAGCCGGTCAGCACGATCACCTTGCCCGGGATGTCGGCGAGCACGCGCGCCGTTTCGACCATCGTGTCGGTGCCGTGCGTCACCAATACATGCCGGTGCGGTTGCGCTGTGATCGTGCGCCGGATCAGGTCGCGATCCGCGTCGTCCATGTGCAGGCTGTCCTTGCGCATCAAGGCGATTACATCGAACGCGAAGGCCACGCCGAGCTGGTTAAGGATCTCGCCAATCTGTGGCGCGCCAATCTGGAAACTCGATTTGTCGTCGAAGTATATTTTGTCGATCGTGCCGCCGGTGGCGACGATGGTCAGATGCTGGAGCATGGGGTGATCCTCAATAGCTGTCGCTAGCCAGCATCTGCGCGTCGTGCAGGCCATTGGATTTCAGCCGCAGCAAGCCATGGTCGGCGAAACGTCGCGCGGCAGCAGCAGGGCGTGGGTCGTTCTCGGCGCGCAACGCCCATTCCGCATGGCGCGTGAGCAGGGACAATGCCAGCATGCGCGCAAGGCCGAATGCCAGCTCGCGGCCGCCAGCCTCCATGCGTTCGCGTTCGCCGGACGAGGCTTTCTGCAGCCACTCGGTGATTCTTGTTGCGCCTTCGCGCGCGGCGCGCGCGCAGGGTTCCAGTTCCGGCGCCTGAACCTGCGAAAGGATCGCGCGTTGTGCACTGAGCAGCGGTTGCAGGCCACCAGTGGCGCGGAATGCGCGCAGGAAATCCAGCGCTTGCACATTGCTGGTGCCTTCCCAGATCGACCACACCTGGGCATCGCGCAGCAATTGCGGAATGCCGCTATCTTCCAGATAACCCATACCGCCGAAACATTCACAAGTCTCAGACGCGATCGTGACCGCGAGTTTGCCAGTCCACAATTTCACCAGCGGCGTAAGCAGGCGTAGCAGATTCTGCTGCGCTTCGTCGGCTTGGCCCATCTGCACGCGGCCAAGCAGTTCGGTGACGTAGAAAGCAAGATGAAACGCGGCTTCGTATTCGGCCTGCATGCCGGCGAGCGTGTCCTGATGCAGCGCCTGCTCGGCCAGCGGCTTGCCGAACACTACGCGGCGATTTGAATAGTCGCGCACCAGAGCGATGCAGCGGCGCATGGTCGCGAGCGCACCGATCGCATTCCAGGCGCGCGTCACGTTGAGCATCGGCGCGATCTGGCGCACGCCGTGCTTTGCCTCGCCGACGAGCTCAGCCGGCGCGCCGTCGAGGCGGATTTCAGCAGTCGGCAGCTCGCGCGTGCCGAGCTTATCCTTGAGCCGGTCGAGCGTGATATTGCGCCAGCGGCCGTCGGGTTTCAGCGGTTCGAGATAAAACAGTGCAAGGCTGTCGGAACCGGGGGCAGCGCCGGCCGGACGCGCCAGCGCCAGCGCGGTCTGCGCGTTGATCGCCGAAGTGAACCATTTGCGTCCGTACAGGCGCCAGCGGCCGTTTTCCTCACGCGCCACGGTCTCGGTTCCGGAAACATCCGAGCCGCCAGCGTTTTCGGTCATCCATTGGCCACTGATCCAGAACTGCTCGGGATCACGACTCAAAAAATGCGGCATGGCGCGATCGATCAGACGCTGATTGCCGGAAGCCTTCAACGCGGTAGCGGCGCCATCGGTCATCGCCAACGGGCAAGTGTAGAACTCGCTGGCACAATGGAACAAGTATACCATTGCAAATTGATGCACTCGCGCCGAGGTGCCATGAATGGTTTCGTGGCCCGCCGCGACCAGGCCATGACGCGCCGCCAGCGGTTGCGCCGCAAGCCAGGCTGGCGTCAGCTCGATACGGTCGATGCGTTCGCCCCAGGCGTCCATGTGCGTGAGCTTGGGCTCGCAGCGTTCGCGCGTGCGCGACTGCGCCCAGGCGCTGGAGGCATATTCGCCGAGATCAGTCAGATCGCCCTCGATCGCGCTGAGTACCGCCGGCGGCAGTACGCGGCGCAGATACGAGCGCAGCACGCGATCGTCGAGATACTGATTGCTCAGCATCGGCGCGGCTTGCAGGAAAGGCATGGGACGGATTCCGGGTGCGGTGCGAGCAAATTACACGGATGCAAAAAAATCGACAAGCGTTGCGAAGTTTGTATTCGCGCGAGGGGTGGCCCACTTCCTTCTCCCCTCGGGAGAAGGTGGCCCGAAGGGCCGGATGAGGGTGCGAATACGCCGTGCGTCCAGCTCCGCCCGACCCTCACCCCAACCCCTCTCCCGGTGGGAGAGGGGCTTGAGTGCGTTTGCGCTTGTAGTGCCTTGCATCCCAGCCCGATGCGCCGATCACGATCAGAGTCAACGTGATTTCCGCCAGTGCAGGCACACGTACTGCGGGATCGCCGTAGGCTGCACTGACGCCGTGGCAAAAATAGAACAGGCAAACGATGCCGCCAATCAGCACGCCACGGCGCAGATTGCGCAGGCAGACCCACAAGCCGGGCAGCAGGGGCATGACCGCGAGTGCCAGAGTCGGCCACAGTTGCGCAGTCGGCGGCGGTGCTAGCCAGACGTGCCAGAGGATTTGTAGCAGCGCCAACGCGATGAGTGCCATGGCGCCGATGCGCAGGGCGTCGACTTTTGCCGAATTCATCGTGCGAGTTTCGCGGCGATACTGGCGACGCGGCGCCCAAGCGTGCGCGCAAGCATGCGCTCGTCGTCGCTGATCGGCCGGCTACCATCGGTTCCGGCCACATGGCTGGCTCCATATGGCGTGCCGCCGCTCGTGGTCGCGTTGAGCGCGGCTTCGGTATACGGAATGCCGACAATCAACGCGCCGTGATGCAGCAACGGCAGCATCATCGAGGTCAACGTCGTTTCCTGGCCACCATGCATGCTCGCGGTCGAGGTAAATACGGCAGCAGGCTTGCCCACCAGCGTGCCGGAAGCCCATTCGGCCGCGGTCGAATCCAGAAAATGCTTGAGCGGCGCGGCCATGTTGCCGAAGCGTGTCGGGCTGCCCAGGATCAGGCCAGCACACTCACGCAAGTCAGCCAGTGTCGCGTAGGGCGCGCCGTCGTCCGGCACGGGTGCCTGCGCGGTCGCGGTCACGGCGGCGACCGGCGGCACGCTGCGCAGGCGCGCCTGCATGCCGGGAATTTCTTCCACGCCGCGCGCAATCAGACGCGCAAGCTGGGCGACGCTGCCGTTGCGGCTGTAGTAGACGATCAGGATATCTGGCATCGGTTCCGGCTTCCAAGTGTGAGTGGCAGGTTGCGAGTTTGCCGCAAGCGCGGGCTTTTTCCCCACAACCTTGAGTATTATCGCCGGATGCTTCGTATCACACGCCACCGCGTCAACGTATTCGCTCGCTTCACCGTGCGCCGCTTCCTCGACGAACATTGCCTGCAAACCGCCGGTGCGCTGGCGTTTACCAGCTTGTTCGCGCTGGTGCCGCTGATTACGGTCGTGCTCAGTATCCTCTCCGCTTTCTCGGTATTTGCGCAATGGCGCGACAAGATCTCCGGATTCATCTTTGCCAACTTTCTGCCGGCAAGCGGTGACGTAGTGCAAACCTACTTCACCCAATTCGCGGACAACGCCAGCAAGGCCACCGCGATCGGCATCCTGGTGCTGGTGTTCAGTGCCGTGTCGTTGATGCTAAACATCGAGGATGCGTTCAATCGCATCTGGCGGATCACCGTCGCGCGCAAGGCCGCCGCGCGTTTCGCCATGTACTGGACGGCGCTCACGTTAGGCCCCTTGCTATTGGTCGCGATGCTGGCGACCACCTCCTATGTGTTCGCCTTGCCGTTGCTGGAGCAGGCCGATGCGCTGAAGACGTACTTGCTCGGCTGGTTGCCGTTTCTGATTCAGTGGATCGTGTTGGCCGCCGCGTACACGTTGATTCCGAATTGCCGGGTGCGCATGCGTCACGCAGTCGTCGGCGCCCTGATCACCGCGCTGACGTTCGAGGCGGCCAAACAAGGATTTGGTGCGTACGTGGCCAGAGCCAGCTATCAGGAAATTTACGGCGCGCTGTCGATCGTGCCGATTTTCATGTTCTGGATCTACCTTTCTTGGATCTTCGTTCTGCTCGGCGCATCGCTCACGGCCAGCATCCAGGCCTTCGACTATACGGCGCACCAGCCCGAAATCGATCCTGCCGAAATCAATCCGCCGTCGCAGCGGTCTGATCCAGAGAACGTCGCTGCAAATCAAAACTTCGAGGAAAAATCATGAGTCGCATCATCAGCACCTTATTCCTGGCGCTCGTTGCCAGTACCGCAGCAGCCGCGACGGCGGCCAAGCCGGCCCTGGTCGTTACCACGCTCGACGGCAGCAGCTTCGATCTGGCGAAGCAAAGTGGAAAATGGGTTATTGTGAACTATTGGGCAACCTGGTGTTCGCCGTGCCTGAAGGAGTTGCCCGACATCTCCGCGTATGTCACGGCGCACAAGGACAAGGTCGCCGCGATCGGCCTGGATTTCGAAGACAGCGACAAGGCCGATGTCGAAAAATTCCTGAAGACGCATGTACTCAGCTACCCGGTCGCGCAGGTCGATATCGACAATCCGCCCAAGGATTTCGACACGCCCAAGGGCCTGCCGAACACTTATATCATCGCCCCCGACGGACACGTGGCCAAGGCGTTCATGGGGCCGATAACGACCAAGGATCTGGATACGGTAATCGGCGGCTGATCGCTTGCACCATGTCCTGCGCGAAATTCATCGTCAATGGCAAGGTGCAGGGCGTGTTCTTCCGCGCGTCGGCACGATCGCAGGCGCAGGAGCTGGCTTTAAGCGGCTACGCAAAAAATTTGCCGAATGGAGACGTCGAAGTCTTGGCCAGCGGCAGTGACGCGGCGCTCGACGCGCTTGAGCGTTGGTTGCATATCGGGCCGCCTGCGGCACAAGTCGCAAGCGTGAGGCGCTCGGCTGTGGAGCTGGGGCCAACCGGGCAGTTCCGCGTACTCTGAACCAGCTCGCTAAAACGTCTTCTTCACCCACAGTGATTTGTCGGGCAATTCCTCCAAGCCAAGATCGCCCTTGAGCCTGGGCAGCTTGAGCGGCTTGACCACGGTCTTGCGCTCGGGCAGGTGATCCAGCAGGTGCCGGATCAGGTTGAGTCGGCCGCGGTGCTGATCGTTGAAATCGGCCACGAACCATGGCGCATAGTCGGTGTGCGTGCGCTTGATCATCGCGTCGCGCGCATCGCCATAGGCCTGATACTGAGTGCGTGCAGCAACATCAATCGGTGAAATCTTCCAGCGCTTGAGCGGGTTCTCGGCGCGTTCGGCGAAACGGTCTTCCTGTTCTTGCTGATCCACGGCCAACCAGTACTTGAGCAGCACGATGCCATCGTCGACAAGGCTGCGCTCGAATACCGGACATTGCACGAGGAAGCGCTGGTATTCGGCGTCGCTGCAGAAACCCATCACATGCTCGACGCCGGCGCGGTTGTACCAGCTGCGGTCGAACAGCACGATTTCGCCCGCGGCTGGCAGGTGCTCGATGTAGCGTTGAAAGTACCATTGTGTACTTTCGCGCTCGCTCGGTTTGCTAAGCGCCACGATGCGGTAGTGGCGCGTATCCAGATACTCGCTGATCGCCTTGATCACGCCACCCTTGCCGGCGGCATCGCGGCCTTCGAACACCACAACCACGCGCTTCCCACTCTGGATCAGCCAGCGTTGCAGCTCGACCAGTTCGACCGAGATTTGCTTGAGATGTTTTTCGTATTTTTCCTTTTTCACAAGGTTTCTCCCTCATGTAGACGTGGCAGCAGTCCCACCAGATTGCACGGCTTGGTGCGCGCGTCCAATTGTGCGCACAGCAACTTTTCCCAAGCTGTGCGGCAGGCCGACGTCGAGCCGGGCAGGCAGAAGATGAACTTGTCGTTCGCCAGGCCTGCGAACGCGCGCGATTGCAGGGTCGCCGTGCCGATCTCGTCGAAGCTGAGTACGCGGAACAGCTCGCCGAAGCCAGGCATTTCCTTGTCCAGCAGTGGGCGAATCGCCTCAGGGGTGGAATCGCGTCCGGTAAAACCGGTACCGCCAGTGATGAGGATGCCGTTGACTTCCGACTCGGCGATCCAGGCCGAAACGACCGCACGCAAACGGTAACGGTCGTCGCGCGCGATTGCGCGCGCGTGCAGGCGATGGCCGGCTGCTGTCAATGCATCGCGCAGATAGTCGCCGGAAGTGTCGTTATTCACGCCACGCGTGTCGGACACCGTGAGTACACAAAGCGACAAGGCGACAAATTCACTTTTTGCAGTCATGCAGTCAGCTCCAGATCGCGTATTTCACCGCCGCGCTCGAAGGTCTTGAACATCAGCGTCAGCAAGGCCTCGAAATCGCGCGTATAGGCGGCCATGTCAAACAGGCCGCCAGCATCGCGCGCGGCGGCGACGCGCTCGCGCAGGGCGTGCAGCGCCGCCGGATCTTGCCCGAGGCGTATCGCCAGTTCGACATAAGTCTGATCGGATGCGGCGTTCAATTGGTCCAGCCCCAGATGGTGATTCAAGCTGCCGGCCACGCGCGAGGCGAAGGTCGCACCAGGTTGGGTCAGCACCGGACAGCCTGTCCATAGCGCATCGCTGGCCGTGGTATGTGCGTTGTAAGGGTTCGTATCAAGAAAAAGATCGACGTGGCGATAGCGCGCCAGATGTTCGGCGTGTGGCACGTGCAAAGCAAACACCAGTCGGCGCGGATCGACTCCGGCGGCACGCGCCGCGCCGCGCAGATGTTCGTCCGCGCCGCTGCCAGGTGGTCCGGCAAGTAACCACAAGACAGCATCCGGCACGGCCTTGAGAATCTTCATCCAGCGCGCAACGCTGCGCAGGGTGAACTTCCACGATTGATTGAAGCTGGCATAGACGACGCCGGGTTCGGGCAGGCCGAACAATTTCCGCGGCGGCGGTTCGGCGACCGTTCGCGTCGTATCGGACGGTTGATAGCAGCGCGGCAGCCTGGCGATGGCCTCGCTGTAGTGTTCGCGCTGCTGCGCGGGAATCAGGAAGCGGTCGGCGATCAGGTAATCACACCACGGTGCGCCGAGCGAACCCGGATAGGCCAGCCAGTTCACCTGCAGCGGCGCCGGCCGCAGCGCCAGCAATTGCGGACGCGAATCTTCGCAGTAGCCATCCAGATCGATCAGGATGTCGCATTGGCCGTCGCGCAGATGACGCAACATCGCCTCCAGCGACTGCGCGGAAATATCGTGGAATTCGTGAAACGCGCTGGCCAGCCGTTTACGCAGGCTGCCGCCATCATTGATGGTCGTGGCATAGCCCAGGGTATGCAACTTGGTGCCACGCAGACGCTCAATCAGTTCAACGATCAGCAGTGTGGTCGGGTGCTCGCCGAAGCCGGCGGAAATGAAACCCACGCGGATTGGTCCGTCCTTGCGTGCATGCGGACGCGGTGCCAGTCGCGTTTCCAGCGGCGCGATCTGTGCCTGCCGCGCAAGCGCAAATTCGCGCGCACACGCCAGTTGCTGCGCAGGAGTGGAATCTTCCACAAGTAGTGAAAATGGCGTGATTCCCGCTGCACCGCGATCTACACCGTCGAGCAGGCGCCGGCTCAGTGGCGGCAAGGCATGCCAGTCGCAGAGGCGTCGCCGCAGATAGACCAGTTGCGACAATGCCGGCCAGAATTCGGGTGCGGCCTGCAGACAGGCGTCGTACTCGCGCAGCGCCGCGGCAAAATCGCCGTGCTCGCCCAGCGCCAGTGCAAATTGATAATGAAATTGCGCGTTGCCCGGCGCCAGATGCGCCGCCTCGCGCCAGGCTTCAAGAGCGGCCGGTTTGCGGCCGGCTTCGCTGAGCACGTTGCCGAGCACGAACTGTGCATCGGCCCATTGCGGCGCGAGCGCGATGGCACGTCGCGCGCTGCTCTGGGCGCGATCGAGCTGGTGGATCGACAGTAATGCCGCGGCCTGATTGATCCATGCGCGTGCGTAGTCGGGCTTCTGCACGATGGCCTTGGCGAAACAGTCGGCGGCGCCGTGATAATCACCACGCGCGTCGAGCAGGCTGCCCAGATTGTTCAGCGCCGCGGCGTGATTCGGCGCCAGCACCAGGGCGCGTCGCAACGCACGCTCGGCTTCATCCAGATGGCCGCGTGCGGTGTGGACGCTGGCCAGGTTGCACAGCGATTCGATCGAGTTCGGTGCCAGTTTCAACGCACGTTCGAGCGCGCCTTGGGCCGCGTCGACCTCACCCTGCTGCAGGGCGCAGATGGCGGTCAGCCGCCACAGCTCAGCCTGCTCCGGATAGCGTTCGAGCAGGCTGCCGGCGCGCACCCGCGCAGCAGCCAGATCGCCGCGCGAGATCATCTCGATCAGTTCGGTAAGGCCCATTCCCAACGCAGGATCGAAATTCACCTTGGCCCTCCGCGGCGTGAACGCGCATCGTGCCACAGTAGGGAGCGGAGGGCCTAGGGCTTAACCGCGAATGGGAAGTGGCCCCACCCCATACGTAGAATTCTCACGTCAATGTTTGAGAATGCAATGAAGGCATCACTAGGCCTTCTCCTCGTTGTTTTAGCTGCGAGGCGGTTGAAATCTTCCTTGGCCATGTTGTTTGCGCTAGCTGTGCTGGCTCAATCGGCCGGTGCTGCTCCGCCAGTGGCGTCAGCCGACGAACGCCAACTCCTGTTAAGGATTGTTCGACGCCTGCCCGCGTGCGCTGAACTGTCCGAGCGCGGCGGCGTCGGATGGGCAGGTGTTGGACAATCCTCGAGGGAGGAAACCGCGGGGGTGTGCTGAAGCGGTCAGCTGTTGGAATGACCTATGGCGATT
>JANXVS010000304.1 GCA_025351555.1 Pseudomonadota bacterium
TCACCAGCCTGCCGTATCACCATCCGCTGATGGTCGCGAACCGCTTCGTGCAGCTCGACCACATGTCGCGCGGCCGCACGATGCTGGGCTGCGGCCCGTGATCGCGATGCCGACAACTTCAAGGTCTTTTCCAGCCTGTTCGCGGCGCGTTCGATCCAGTAACGGCATTTCTTCGCGGCAGGGTCCGCACCAAGTCGCCCAGAAATTGACCAGCACGAACTTGCCGTCCCATTCACTGAGTTGCCGCGCTGTGCCACTGGGGTCCGGCAGGTGCAAATCGCTACGCCGGTCGCCGAGCTTTAGGACGTTGACGCCCGGCGGCAGAGCCGCGGAGCGACCGAAATCAACCTGGCCGCCGGCAAGCAGGCCAAGCGCGGCGCCGAGGATCGCCACGCAGACAATCAGCAAATTGGTGCGATTGAACACGAGAGACTACTTTGCGGCCATGGCGAGACGTTGCACGAACTTGTCGGCATTTTCCGGCCCGATCAGCTGCAATTCATGTTTTTCCGCACCATCGGCGCCGAAGAACAACGTATCCGGCGGCGCGACGATGCCGTAATGCTTCATCAAAGCCTGATCCGTGTCGTCATTGGCGGTGACGTCGGCTTGCAGCAGCACAAAGCCGGCCAGCGCGGCCTGCACTTCGGGTTTGGTAAAAGTAAACTTTTCCATTTCCTTGCACGACACGCACCAGTCGGCGTAGAAATCGAACATCACCGGCTTGCCGGAGGCTTTCGCCGCGTCTAATTCACGATCCATGTCGGTGACGGATTTGACCTTGCGAAACGGCAGTGCCGCCATAGTGTTTGCGTTTGTTGCGCCGCTGGAACCGATGCCGATACCACGCAACGGTTGCAGCAGGTCGCTCGAGCCTGCCGCCGCGCCGATTAATTCGACCGCGCCGCCGAGCAACAGCACCACGCCAAGCGCCTTCCATAGTTTGCGCCACCCGGAAGCACCATTAGCCAGGCGTTCGAGCGCGCCGAGATACACCGCGCTGGCAATCGCCAGCACGCCCGCCATCAGCATGATCCAGACGCCATCCAGTATTCGCGACAGCATCCAGATTGCGAGCGCGAGGAAGGTTACGCCGAACACGGCCTTGACCGCATCCATCCACGCACCCGCGCGCGGCAGCAGCTTGCCTGCGCTGGCGCCGAACACGATCAGGGGTGCGCCCATGCCGAGCGCGAGCGCGAACAAGGCAAAGCCGCCGAGCACGGCGTCATGCTTCTGCGCGATGTACAGCACCGCGACCGCCAGCGGTGGCGTTACGCAGGGGCCGACGATAAGCGCCGACAAGGCGCCCATGATCGCGACGCCGAACAGCGAGCCGCCCGACTGCTTGTTGCTGACGTTGGCGATTTTCGATTGCCACGAGCTCGGCAGTTGCAACTCGTAGAAACCGAACATCGACAGCGCCATCAGCACGAACAAGCCGGCGAAGCTCCACAGTACCCACGGCGTCTGGAACGCGGCCTGCAGGTTCTTGCCGGCGAGTCCCGCGATCACGCCTGCAACCGTGAAGATCACGGCATTGGCGAGGATGTACACGGTGCTGAGCACGATCGCGCGCCGGGTGGAAATGTTCTCACCGGCGCCGGCGATGATGCCGGAGAGGATCGGAATCATTGGAAATACACAAGGCGTGAAGGCCAGGCCCAATCCAGCCAGGAAAAAGGCACCAAACACCAGCCACAGCGATCCATTCAACGCCTTCTCGAAATTGCTATCGGTACCCGCTGGCGCGCTGACGGGCGTTGAAGCAGCGGGCACGGATGATGCTGCTGCGTTGGTAACGGCGCCGGCGGGCAGCGCGACACTGACGGTGCGCTCCATCACCGGATAGCAGACGCTGTTTTCCTTGCAGCCCTGGAAATTGGCGGTCAGCGCGAGCGTTTGCGCGGCGATGTTCGTGCGCGCCAACGGCAGCGGGATTTCGACCTGATCGAAATACACCGTGGTGGAGCCGAAATTCGCGTCGGTATGCTCCTTGCCCGCCGGCCAGCGCGGTTCGCCGACTGTTGCATCTTTGTCAGCCGTGCTGAAGTGTGTCTTGTCGCGATACAGGTAATAGCCCTTCGGCATGGTGAAGCGCGCGAGCACTTCGTTCGGGCCCGTGGCGATCGCTTCAAACACATACGCCTGCTCGGCCGGCAACGGGCCGCCGCCGAGGAGCGAACCTCCTGCGGGTGCGGCCAGTGCGCTGGCAAGCGACGCCGGCGCGCTATCGGTCGCAGCCGCGGCTTTCGGTAAAAGTACAATCAGGGTGACTTTTTGCGGCGGAAAGCAGATCTTCGGATCGACCTGATGGCAGCCTTGATAGCGCAGTTCCAGCGCGATCTTGTCGGCGTCCGCCGGCGCAGTCAGATGCTGCGTTGCCGTCAAAGCATGGTGATAAACCTCGACATCGCCGAGAAACTCGTCGTGCTTCTTCTCGCCCGGCGGCAGATCGAGCGCACCCAACGCGATGCTGGCATCGGTGGTTTTCGTCTTGATCCGATCGCGATACAGGTAATAGTCGTCGGCAATCTTGAAATCGAGCTGGATGTGCTCGCGATCCAGTGCCGTGGCTTCGACTTTGAAGGCCTGTTCAACCGGCAGCAGATTATCGGCGTCAGCGGCGTGGATGCTGCTCGCGCCGCTGGCGACGAACAGCGCAAAAAACATCAAAAGGTATCGATTCATTCGCGAATTGTCGCAGGTTAGAGGAGACGATGGCAGCAAGACCGGCGCGCCCGCG
>JANXVS010000288.1 GCA_025351555.1 Pseudomonadota bacterium
CGGCGCAGGCGGCCGCCGACGAGATCAAGACGCGCGGCGTCAAGGCCACCGCCGTGGTCATGGACGTCAGCGACGAAGCCGCCGTCGAATCCGGCGTCGACCAGACTGTCAAGGATCTGGGCGGCGTCGATATCCTTGTCTCCAACGCCGGCATCCAGATCGTCAATCCCATCGAAGATTTCAGCTATGCCGATTGGAAGAAGCTGATGGCGATTCACGTCGACGGTGCGTTCCTGACCACGCGCGCCTGCCTGAAGCGCATGTATGCGGCGGGCAACGGCGGCTCGATCATCTATATGGGCTCGGTGCATTCGAAAGAGGCTTCCAAGTTCAAGGCGCCCTACGTTGCCGCCAAGCACGCACTGATTGGCTTGGCCAAAGTCGTCGCGAAGGAAGGCGCCGAGCACAGAGTGCGCGCGAACGTGATCTGCCCAGGCTTTGTGCGTACGCCGCTGGTGGAAAAACAGATTCCCGAGCAGGCGCAGAACTTCGGCATCAGCGAGGACGACGTGGTGAAGAAGATCATGCTCAAGGACACCGTGGATGGTGAATTCACGACGGTGGATGACGTTGCTGCCTGCGCGCTGTTCTTTGCCGGCTTCGGCAGCAACGCGTTGACTGGGCAGTCCATCGTCGTCAGCCACGGCTGGTTCATGCAATAGCGGCAATGGCGCACGCATCGATCGCAAGCCTGCGTGGCATGTGCGGCGGTCCGCGCGACGGCGCCCTGTTGCGTGTCTCGCTCGCGAACGCGCTGCTGGCCGATGGCGATGCGGCGACGGCGATTGCTGAAATACGCCACGCGTTAAACTTTGATCCGGACTATTCCGCTGCCTGGAAACTGCTGGGCTCGACGCTCGCCGACTTCGGTGACGCTGCCGCCGCGATCGACGCTTACCGCGCCGGCATCGCCGCCGCGAACAAACGCGGCGACAAGCAGGCGGAAAAGGAAATGCAGGTTTTCCTTAAGCGCCTGGAGAAATGTGGGCGCGATCCCGCAACAAATTAGTATACTTTTCGTGTATCGCCCGGTGGCCGGATCGAATAGCGCTTGTACGTCCATTGATATTGTTCTGGCGCGAGTCGCACGCAATTCTCCACGCCGCGGTTCAGCGCGATCACTGCTGTCGGCAAGTCTTCCGCAGCGATCCCGTCCGGCGCGGGCAGAAAATGGATGCAATAGCCCGTGCCGCGCGGCAGGCGTTCGGCAAACGCGAACAGCACCTGCGCGCCGGTGCGCTGGGCCAGACGCGATAGCAGCACTATGGTCAAGGCCGGGGTATCAAAGAACGGCGCGAACTCGCCCTCACCCTGCTTGGGTTGCTGATCGGGCAGGATGCCGACGACGCCGCCGGCGCTCAGGCGTTTATACAGTTTGCGTACGCCGGTGCCCTCGGCGCGCACTTGTTCCGCGGCCAGGGCACCACGTGCTTTCAGTAACAACGGCTCCAGTGCGGCTTGACGT
Source organism: Pseudomonadota bacterium (assembly GCA_025351555.1). Lineage (GTDB taxonomy): Bacteria > Pseudomonadota > Gammaproteobacteria > Xanthomonadales > Rhodanobacteraceae > Rudaea. The sequence goes on from JANXVS010000288.1 coordinate 1,466, forward strand.
GGCGGCCGGTAGACGATGGCAATCGGCGTACGACTGCACAGCCAGAAATTGAGCAGCTCCCAACAGCCCAGGTGCGGGGCGGCGATGATCAGACCGCGGCTGTCTGCAAGTGCTTGATCGAACAATTCCACGCCGCGCACTTGGCGCACCAGGGCCAGCGTCGCCGCCAGATCGCCGCTCCAGATTTTCGCGACTTCCAGCAATGATTTGCCGGATTGGACCAGTGATCGCCGCACCAGCGCTTGTCGCTTTTCGGTGCTGAGTTGCGTTAGTGCTAGAGACAGCGATGTCTGCGCGCGCGCGCGAGGAGTGCCGTGAACGCACCAGACCAGCCAGCCGAAGGCCGCGCCGATGCCGTGCAGCCAGCGCAGCGGCAGGTGGCCGGCAAGCCGCAGCAGGCGATAGAGGATGGCGATATACCAGCGCACGGAGTTTTGAGTCACCCAAACGACGGATTGTAGCCGCAGGCGGTTGACCTTGAGTGCCGCGCTGCGCAGTATTCAAGCGAGTGAGTAGGGTGAATTTCAACGGTCGTTGCAACATCTCCAAATCGGAGGTGTTAAATGGGACGACCACGGGGTTGGGCGGCGGAACAGACAGGACGGGCATCGATGTCATCGCCTGGTCGACCAGGCGTCAATCAATTGGAGACGAAACAGACGTTCTGGAAGTGCATTGCCGAGGGAATGCAGAGTGAAGCCGCCGCGTTGGCGAGCGGCGTGTCGCAGCCGTTGGGTCCACGATGGTTTCGTGAGGCCGGCGGTATGCCGCCGATCAGCTTGGTACCGAGCTCGGTTCGCTATCTGTCGTTCGCGGAACGTGAGGAACTTGCGCTGCTGCGCGCCCAGAATTGCGGGGTCTGCGAGATCGCCCGGCGGCTAGGTAGGTCCCCTTCGACCATCTCGCGCGAACTGCGTCGCAATGCCGCGACCCGTGGTGGCACGCTGAAGTATCGGGCCACAGTTGCGCAGTGGAAAGCCGAGCGAGCGGCCAAGCGACCCAAGACAGCCAAGCTCGCCGAGAACAAACGGCTACGAGCTTACGTGCAAGATCGGCTGGCCGGTGCAGTCACCGACGCGGAGGGTAGGCCAATTCCGGGCCCCAACGTACCATGGAGGGGACGGCGTCATGGTCGTCGGGCGGATCGGCGCTGGGGTACCTGTTGGAGTCCGGAGCAAATCAGCCGTCGATTGCGGATCGACTTTCCTGATGATGAGTCCATGCGGATCTCTCACGAAGCCATCTATCAGGCGCTCTACATTCAGGGCCGCGGCGCGCTGCGACGTGAACTGTCCGCGTGTCTGCGTACCGGTCGGGCACTCCGAGTGCCGCGCGCCAGAACGCAGCTACGGGGCAAAAACTTCATCACCCCTGAGGTGATGATTAGCCAGCGCCCGGCCGAGGTTGCCGACCGTGCCGTACCCGGCCACTGGGAGGGTGATCTGATCATCGGCTTGAACAGCTCTGCGATCGGTACCTTGGTTGAACGCACGACCCGATTCACTATACTGCTGCATCTTCCACCCATGCCAGGCCATAGTCCTGATGCTCGGGTGAAGAACGGGCCGGCGCTGACCGGCCACGGCGCCGAGGCTGTCCGCGATGCCATCGCCGCGAAGATCGCGACTCTGCCCGAGCAATTACGCAAATCGCTGACTTGGGATCAGGGTGCGGAGATGGCCCAACATGCGCAGCTAAGGATCGACACCAGTTTGGCAGTCTACTTCTGCGACCCGCAAAGTCCATGGCAGCGTGGAACTGACGAAAACACAAACGGGTTACTACGACAGTACTTTCCCAGAGGCACCGACATCAGTAGGTACTCCGAGCGCGAGCTCGACGCAGTCGCCACCACGCTCAATCGTCGACCCCGCAAAATTATCGGATGGAAGACACCAGCCGAAGCGTTCGAGGGGCTACTATCCGCAGCACGAACAGCTGGTGTTGCAACGATCTCTTGAACCTAAGCAGTGAAGATCGATCCGAATGATTGCCCTGATCCAGCGCGTGCGCCAGGCGCACGTGGATGTCGATGGCGAAACCGTTGGCCGCATAGGGCCGGGGTTGCTGGCGTTCGTCGCGGTGCAGCCGCTAGACGGCGAGGCGCAAGTGCAGCGCCTGCTCGAGCGCCTGCTCGGCTATCGGGTGTTTGCCGATGCGGATGGCAAGATGAATCTGTCAGTGAAAGACACCGGCGGCGGTCTGTTGCTGGTGTCGCAGTTCACGCTGGCCGCGGATACGGACAAGGGCATGCGGCCCAGTTTCACGTCGGCGGCGACGCCCGAAGCCGGGCGACGCTGGTTCGAGCGCCTGGTGCAATTGGCAATAATTGCCCATGCACCGGTGGAAATCGGCCGGTTTGGCACCCATATGAGTGTGGCGCTGGTGAACGATGGGCCGGTGACGTTCTGGCTCGAAGCGTCCTAGATTCCGCAAAGCCACCGCAAACCGCGCAAGCAAGCTGTTCTTGACACGGCTCCTATAATTTCCAGTCTTTGTCCGATTAAAACTTCCCATGGCAACTGAACCCGCGACCCAGCAGAAACAAACCGAAATTAAGACCCTGATCATCAAGGGCAAGGAACAGGGCTACCTGACTTATGCCGAGGTCAATGATCACCTGCCGGACGATATCGTCGATCCGGAGCAGATCGAAGACATCATCGGCATGATCAACGACATGGGCATCGAGGTGCATGAAGTCGCGCCCGATACCGAGACCTTGCTGCCCGAGACGCCGGTCGCCACGGATGATGAAACCGCTACCGAGGAAGCCGTCGCCGTGCTGTCGGCGGTCGATGCCGAAGTCGGCCGCACGACCGATCCGGTGCGCATGTACATGCGCGAGATGGGCACGGTGGAACTACTCACTCGCGAGGGTGAAATCGTCATCGCCAAGCGCATCGAAGAAGGCCTGAATCAGGTTCAGAACTCGCTCGCGAATTTTCCGTGGTCAATACAACTGCTGATCGAGGAATATGATCAGCACGCCGAAGGCAAGAAACGTCTGTCCGAAGTGCTGACCGGGTTCCTGGATATTGAAGTCCCGAGTCTGGAAATCACCGAGCAAATGCTCGAAGTGGCCGATGTGGTTCCTGGCGCGGTCAAGCCCGATGAAGAGGAAGCCGTCGAAGGCGCCGAGGAAGCCGGCCCCGGCGAAACCGGGCCGGACCCGATTGAAGTCACGCGCCGCATGGAGGAATTGCGCACGCTGTACGGTAAGTTCCAGCGCGCCGGCGAAAAGCATGGCTTGGGCGACAAGAAGGCGCAGAAGCTGCGCGACCAGATGGCCGAAGCGTTCCTCAAGCTCAAGCTGCCATCGATCATGATCGACAGTTTCGTGCGCAAGCTGCGTGATGTCGTGAACAACATTCGCGCGCACGAGCGCGTGATCATGGACATCTGCATCAAGCGGGCCAAGATGCCGCGCAAGGATTTCCTCAAGGCATTCCTCGCGCACGAAATCCATCTGGCCTTTGCCGACGACGTAATCCGCAAGAAACAGAAGTGGTCGTCGGCGATCCGCGCGCACAAGGACGACATCCTGACCGAGCAGGAAAAGCTCATTGCGCTGGAAAAGACCTTGTTCCTGTCGCTGGCCGACATCAAGGAAATCAATCGCGCCATGTCGATCGGCGAGGCCAAGGCCCGCCGCGCGAAGAAGGAAATGGTCGAGGCCAACCTGCGCCTGGTGATTTCGATTGCGAAAAAGTATACCAACCGCGGCCTGCAGTTCCTCGACCTCATCCAGGAAGGCAACATCGGCCTGATGAAGGCGGTCGACAAGTTCGAATATCGGCGCGGCTACAAGTTCTCGACTTATGCAACCTGGTGGATCCGCCAGGCGATCACGCGCTCGATCGCCGACCAGGCACGCACCATCCGCATTCCGGTGCACATGATCGAGACGATCAACAAGTTGAACCGCATCTCGCGCCAGATGCTGCAGGAGATGGGCCGCGAACCGACGCCGGAAGAACTGGCGTTCAAGATGGAAATGCCCGAGGACAAGATCCGCAAGGTGCTCAAGATCGCCAAGGAACCGATCTCGATGGAAACCCCGATCGGCGACGATGAAGATTCGCATCTGGGCGATTTTATCGAAGACACCAATGTCGAATCGCCAGTCGAAGCCGCCACCGGCACCGGCCTCACCGAAACCGTGCGCGACGTACTCGGCGGCCTCACTCCGCGCGAAGCGAAAGTATTGCGCATGCGCTTCGGCATCGACATGAACACCGACCACACTCTGGAAGAAGTCGGCAAGCAGTTCGACGTCACCCGCGAGCGTATCCGCCAGATTGAAGCCAAGGCGCTGCGCAAGCTGCGCCACCCGAGCCGCTCGGAGCAGTTGCGCTCGTTCCTCGATCTGGAATAAGACATAGTCCGGTTGCAAGAAAGCGCCCGCGGTTGCGGGCGTTTTCGTTTATGGCGATCGAACAGTTAAACTTCGTTGGTTGCGGGCCTATAGCTCAATTGGTTAGAGCAGCGGACTCATAATCCGTTGGTTCCAGGTTCAAGTCCTGGTGGGCCCATGATTTTCTCCAAGAGCCGGCATTACTCAAAACCGTTGGCGAAGATCAGGTCCGGATCCTCAAATGCCTGCCTCTCGAACGCCCCGATGTCGGCCTTGAAACGACTTTCGCCCACGGCCGGGCGCGCGAAACCGCGCTGATCTGTGGTCAGGCTGGGCGTCGCAGAGGCCGCATCCAATGCACACGAGCCGTTCATGAGTGGCAAGGTCATGGTGAATCCACCGTAGTTCCCCAGTGTGCCCAGCATGGGATCGCAGATAAGCGTACCGGCCGGTATCCCAGAGGTGCTATTGGCAATGATGTCGAAACTGCCGGCGAGCGCAATCGGCGAATTTACGTCTCTCGGCGTGTTGCCAAAGAGGATCGTCCCATTGGCTGTGCCGCTAATGGCGAAGTCCACTCCGCCACCCAGGCCGAATTGCGACGTGTTGGCGAAGACGGTGCAGTAGTTCAGGCTGACGGTACTTGAGTGAACGCCGCCGCCACCGGAACCATTCGCCGTGTTGCCCGTAATGGTCGAATTGGTCAGCGATGCATCATTGGCATTGATGCCGCCGCCATCGGTGAATGCGCTGTTGCCGTTGATCGTCGAGGCGCTGGCGCCTACGCTGCTATTGCTGTTTTTAGCATTGATAGCAAACACAGCGCCACCGGCACCAGCCTGCGCGGTATTGCCACTGAGCGTGGAAGCGCTCAGGGTGACCGAGTTGCTGGTATTGATGCCGCCGCCGTCGGTCGCGGAGATATTGTTGCTGATGGTTGAATTTCCCACGACCACGCTGCCGCTGGAATAAATTCCACCGCCACCCAAACCGCTTGCGGATGTGGTTAAGTTTCCGCTGATCGTCGAGAAATCGATACGCACGATCGAGGTGGGAGAGGTGGAATAAATGCCGCCGCCCGCGTTTGCAGCGGTATTTCCGCTCACGGTCGAGTGGTTGAGCGTGACGTCGTTGTTCGCCGCAATGCCACCACCGGCGCTGCTGGAGAAGTTACTGATGATCACGCTGTGGTTCACGACCAAGGTGTTGCCTGCCAGAATGGCACCGCCGAGGATGCCACTCTGAGCCGAGCCATTACTCAGCGTCAGTCCCTCAAGAGTGAGTGCGGCGGTGGTTTCGATCAGACCGAATGTTGGCGTAAGGGGGCCGAAGCTGCGTTCGAGCGTGACATAGGGCATGCCGCCGCTGTCCACTGCACCGATGATTGTCACTGCTTTGGTCAAAGCCAGAGCGTGGCTAAAACCGCTGGCCGCCTGAGTGAACGCAATCGTCGTTGACGCGGTAAAGCCGGTAAGGTCGATGGTGTCGTTGCTGCTGTCGCCCGGAGCGCATCCGTTGACGGCCGCCTGCGTATTAACGGCGGTTACCGCATCAACGATGGTGCACATGCCGCCCACGCTGCCCGCGGATACAGAGTTCACCGTGATCGTTGCCGCCCGCGTGCCTGGGCTCAGGCAAAGTGCCATCGCCGCGGCCAGTGGCAGCAACCTTTTTGCGCGCAGCACGGATGCCGAGCCACCCCCGCATAACAAATCTACTGCCGCCATGATGGTCTTCCTGTAGGAATGTGTATTTCCTCACAACTCAAACACAATCCCGAAGTGCCGAGACGAGAATGGTTCAGTGCTAGAGGTCTGAGTTGCAACAACATGTCACCATTCCTCTTGCCATTCGTGTTGCGCTGGCAAGAGCCATAGCAGCAGGTGTGCCAGTGCGACTTAACATTTGAAATTACTGCAAAATTAAGGTGTTGCAATACAAGCCACCGGCCCGCGGCGTGCAGATTGCAATGAAAGGGCGGGTTCACTTGCGTTTTGCAGCAATGGCGGCTGCATTGGAAATCAGCCGTCGCGCTTGACGCGGTTTGCTAACGGTATCGCGTGAGGATGGCACATCAAGGCGCCGCCGTCGGTACGCTGGCACACACAGCGGCTTGAGATCATGCCAACGATATCATGCCCACGAGACCATGCCAGCTACCGGCCTGCGCAAATGGTTGCCTGCCTATGTACGCCAGCGCACGGAGTTCGCCAGGCGTATCGCGTATCTAGTTGCTGCAGGCGCCGAACCAAACGTGCCAAGGACAGCCATCATGAATATGCAACTCAGCCTCGCTCCCATCATCGCGCTGCTCGCAGGAATTCTCATTCTCGTGCAGCCGCGTCTGTTGAACTACATCGTGGCGATCTATCTCATCGTCATCGGGTTGCTGGGACTATTTGGCGGCGCCGGTGGCTTCCATATGCACTAAGAGTATACCGCCTGCAAATGCAGCGTCAGTACGACGCGTAGCCAGTTACACCGGTATCGCTTGCTGTTTCATCCATAGATAAAACGGAGAAGACAAATGTCACTCGGAACCATCCTGTTAATCGTATTGGTGCTCTTGCTGGTTGGGGCGATTCCGCGTTGGGGTCACAGCCGGTCTTGGGGTTATGGTCCCAGCGGTGGACTGGGGCTCATTCTGGTCATCGTGCTCGTGCTGGTGTTGCTCGGGAAGATCTGAAGATTGGCCCAGGTGTGCTGCGGACTTTTCGAAATCCAGGCAAATCGACAGGGGGAGTTCGAATGGTGACGTCAGAAGTGATCAGGGAACCGCGGCACCAAACCTCGGCTTCCTGCATCGATGCGACGCACGCGCTGTCGGGGGCGCAAGGGAATATGGAACAAGCCATCCCCTATCTACACTCCACGCGAGTGGCCACGAAGGCGTTGCATGTGGCCGGCTCCGAGCTCGCCGCGCGCATGGCAGCCGCACTGATCCCGACAGGAATGTGGTTCGAGTGCGAGCAGCTCGATCGGGAAAAATGGCATTTCGCGGTTGCTCCTGCGGGTTATGGGCGCCTCGTCGCCCTGCATGGCGCGCTGCTGTGTTCGCAGAACACATCCGAGGTGTAGTTTCGCAATGCGGCTGTGTGGCCTGGCGTACCGACGATTGCGAACTGAACCGTCATCCTCATCAGGTGACAGACCTTCATTCAAAGCAGCGCGCACTATCAAACGTTCTGCGCAAGCGCCAGGCAAACGGGTTACTGATGGAAGACAAGAGGCAACCAACTCGAGCGGCGTTCCCCCGGCTAGTAACGGAGTACTCGGATGCCGGGCGGATCGCTGAAACCGCTGTATCGACATGGCGCGACCTGGACGCTGCCTTGGCGCCTATCATCGGACAGCGTGGCGTTGTCGCGCTCTGCAAACGTAGCTTGTATCTGACACGCGCCGACTATCCCTGGTTGGCGGCTGTCGATGAAGGTGAACTCAAGCCGGACGAGTTCACCACCTTGCAGACGGCGCTATCGCAGCAAACCAGCGCGAACGCCGCGGCCGCAAACGAGGCCTTGTTGCGAACCTTCTGCGATCTATTGACCCATCTTATCGGCGCATCGCTCACCGATCGGCTGCTGCGATCGGTTTGGGCCGGCTCTTCAAGCGACCAGGTCACACAGGACATTTAACCATGGACATGAGCATAGGCAAGGCGAAAATCCATCGCTTGGCAACGGGCGTCCCGGGATTGGACGAAGTTCTCGGCGGCGGCCTGCCGGAGTTCTCGTTCAATCTCATCGCCGGGCCGCCCGGCTGCGGCAAGACCACGCTGGCGCATCAGATGATGTTCGCACTGGCTACGCCCGAACGCCCGGCGCTGTATTTCAGCGTGCTCGGCGAGCCGCCACTGAAAATGCTGCGCTACCAGCAGCAGTTCGATTTTTTCGATCTGGACAAGCTCAACCGCTCCATCCGTTTCATCAATCTGGCCGACGACAAGGCCTCCGGCGATCTGGACAAGGTGCTGGCCAGAATCATTGCCGAAGTTGAGCAGCGCGGACCGGGCCTGGTCTTCGTCGATTCCTTCCGATCGCTGGCGCTCGCCAGTCAAGGTGGGGGCAATGCGTTCATCACGCTGCAGCAGTTCGTCCAGAATCTGGGCGTGCTGATGACAAGCTGGCAGGCCACGACCTTTCTGATCGGGGAATACGTTACCGAGGACGACGCGAACCCGGTTTTCACCGTCGCCGATGGTCTGTTCTGGTTACGCCAAAGCGCCGAGCGCAACTCCGTCGTTCGAAAAATCGAAATCAGGAAGATGCGTGGGCAGGCCACCTTGGCGGGGCTGCACACATTTCGCATCAGCACCGCGGGAATCAACGTGTTTGCGCCGCCACACCTTGGCGTACCCGCCGAGAGGAAATCGGCGTCGCCCACAGAGGCCCGGTTGCGGATGGGCGTGAAAGCTCTGGACGAGATGATGGGCGGAGGTCTGCCACGCGGCCACTCCTTGCTGGTGGCCGGCCCGTCGGGATCGGGCAAGAGCATCATGGCGGCGGCGTTCCTGGTCGAAGGCGCACGCGCCGGCGAGACCGGCGTCATCGCCGCCTTCGAGCAGCGCCCCAACCGATCACGCGGCCGCGCCATTGTCGAGCTTATCGACAGTGGCCGCATCGGCGTCATCAGCACCCGGGTATCGGAACTGTCGGTCGACGAAATCGCCACACTGCTCATCGCCGAGATCCGCCGGATCAAGGCGACCCGCGTCGTCATCGATTCGCTCTCGGGTTTCGAGCTGGCCTTGGCGCCCACCTTCCGCGAAGACTTTCGCGAATCACTGTCGCGCATGGTGTCGGCCCTGGCCAGCACCGGCGTGACGGTGTTGATGACCTCGGAGTTGGAAGATCGTTATGACGATCTGCGCTTCAGCCCCTACGGCACGGCGTTCCTGACCGACTCAATCATCGTGATGCGTTACATCGAGGTCGACAGTCAATTGCGGCGGGTGCTGGCCGTGGTCAAGGTGCGCGGGAGCGCGCATTCGAGTGATCTGTGTCTTTTCCACATCGATGACGACGGCATCCAGATCGGTCAGATGCTTGCCGACTACGAAGGACTGCTGGGCGGAAGGCCGACCCTGAATCAAGGGTCTAGCAGCGGTGCACGCGATGGCTGAGTTTCCCATTTCCGGTTCCGTGCCATGAGCGAGCATTCCGGCAACCGCGACGTGGTTGCGGCGACTCGAATACTTGCGCCGCGCAACGAGCCAATGGACGAGGTGCGCGCGCAATTGCTGAGGTTGCAGCGCCACCTGGCGCAGGTGCAACCCGATTCCAGCGACACCCAGGCAATTCAGTTGAAGCAGGCCAATGAGCAACTCCTGCTCGCGGCACTACATGCGCAGCGCATCGCCGAGACGGCGGTCGATGCGCTGCACCAGTCGATGATGGCCCGTCAAGACGCGTCTGCTGGACAAGAACCTGATTCCCGCAACCTTCGCGAGGCGAACGAGCACTTGATGATTGCTGCGCTGACCGCTCAGGAGGGGGAGGCACAGGCCGAGCGCGCACACAGCCGGCAGATCAAGCTGCAGGCGATGGTGGTGCATGAATTGCGCAACCCGCTCGCCCCGATCCGGATAGCCGCCGAACTGCTCACCCGCGTCCACAAAGGCGAACCCCTGCTCGCGGATATGCAAGTGATGATCGAGCGTCAAGTAGTTCACATGACAAGACTCATCGACGACCTGCTCGACGGATCGCGCGTCAGTGCAGGCATGTTCCGGCTAGAACGCAGCACCGTCGACATGAACGACATCCTCATGCTGGCCGTTGAGGCGTGTCGGCCGGCGCTGAATGCCAGATCTCAGCAGTTGACGATGCAGGTGCCAGCGGACCTGCCGTGCATCCACGGCGACCCCGTGCGCCTGACCCAGATTTTCAACAACCTGCTGGACAACGCGTCCAAATACACGCCGGAGAATGGCCAGATCACGCTCATGGCGGAGGTGCTCGAGCACGCGCTGGTGATCACCGTTTCCGATAACGGCATCGGCATCAGCGCCGAGTTTTTGCCGACGATCTTCGATCTGTTCGTGCAGGATACGCAGGCCCTGGTTCGTCGCAACAGCGGACTCGGCATCGGCCTGGCCGTCGTTCGTGAATTGGTCGAGGCGCATGCAGGTACGGTCGTCGCGCGCAGTGCCGGCAGGAGCCTGGGCAGCGAATTTGTCATTACGCTTCCATTGCGGGGGGCTGACTGCAGACTAAGTCGATCGGAGCGAACTTTCCGAATCCACGGTGCTCAGGTCGCCGTCGTTGCCGGGAGCAGCCGATCGTATTCCTTCTTGACCACGGCATAACACTCGCACGTGCGCCGTTGAATCCCGTCCCGATCGAGCACCGTGATGTGGCCGCGTAGATAGCGGATCAGCCCGGCCTTGTGCAAATTGCCGGCGGCCTCGGTGACGCCCTCGCGGCGCACACCCAGCATGTTGGCGATCAACTCTTGCGTCATCAGCAGTTCATTGGAAGGCAGACGATCCAGGCTTAGGAGCAACCAGCGGCAAAGTTGCTGATCCAGTGAATGATGGCGGTTGCAGACGGCGGTCTGCGCCATCTGGGTAATCAGGGCCTGGGTGTAGCGCAGCAGCAGGTGCAACACCGCGCCGGCGCGGTTGAATTCCTGCATTATCAGGGCCGCCTTCAAGCGGAAACCTCGGCCGGCGCTTTGCACCACCGCACGACTGGTCGTGGATTCGCCGCCCATGAACAGCGAGACGCCGACGAGACCATCATGGCCGACGACGGCGATCTCGGCCGAGGCGCCGTCTTCCAGCACGTACAACAGCGAGATGATGCACGTCGTTGGAAAATACACGTGGGTCAACTTGCGGCCCGCCTCGTAGAGCACCTTGCCCAGCGGCATGTCCACGGGCTCCAGCTGCGGCCGCCAGCGCTCCCACTCGGCATCGGGCAGCGCCGCAAGCAACCGGTTTTGGCGGGGGTTGGCAGCTGAGGCCACGGACATCTCGAACGCAAGATACTTGGGATTCTATCACCGCACTGATCATTGCGTCGGCGCTGCCTTGCGTGCTGTGTGCGGTGGCGTACAGACACGCCATCCTTGCCGCGTAGACTTACCCTGCTATACACCGTGTTATGGGCGGGGGTGTATTGCTGTGTCAATGGGTCAGAAAAAGGGAGACCAGAATCAATGGCACTTACTTAAGCCTCAGCGAGGTTAGCTGATGGCAGTAAAGGGTTGAAGAAAAAGAAGAAGGCTGGCCGGG
>JANXVS010000346.1 GCA_025351555.1 Pseudomonadota bacterium
ACAGCCTATAAGCGCTTGCTGAGCCCCCTGTTCGGCGCACGCTGCCGTTTTCATCCGACTTGCTCGGATTATGCGCGCGGCGCGGTGACACGTTTCGGCGCCTGGCGCGGCGGCTTGCTTGCGTTGTGGCGGATTGCGCGCTGCCAGCCGCTGTGTGCCGGCGGGTTCGATCCGGTTCCGGAAAGGTTTACCATGCGCCGCTGCGCATCGACTCCGGACTGCGCACATTCGCCGCCACCCCAGGACCCGCCTGCATGAGCGCCTGCCCCAATGAATGATTCGCTGATCGTCAACGCCGAAATTGTCAACGAAGGCCGCCGCTTTCACGGCGATGTGCGTGTGCGCGGCGGACGCATCGATGCGGTCGCATCGTCGCTGGCTGCGCAACCCGGTGAACGTGTGTTCGATGCGCGTGGACGCCTGCTCATACCCGGCATGATCGACGATCACGTGCATTTCCGCGAACCCGGTTACACGCCCAAGGCTGACATTGCGTCGGAATCGCGCGCGGCGATCGCGGGCGGCGTGACCGGCTTCATCGACATGCCCAACACGAACCCGCCGACGCTGACGCACGCGTTGCTCGATGACAAGTACGCGCTGGCCGCGCGCAGCTCGGTCGCCAATTACGCCTTCTACTTCGGTGCCAGCAACGACAATCTGGACGCGATCCGCACACTCGATCCACGCACGGTGCCGGGCGTGAAGGTGTTCCTGTGCGAATCGACCGGCAACCTGTACGTGAGCGACCCGGCAACACTCGACGGCATATTCCGCGACTCGCCGGTCAACGTGGTAGTGCATTGCGAGGACGACCGCATCGTCCACGCCAATCTTGATCGCGCCAAGGCGCAATACGGCGACACGATTCCGATGCGGATGCACCCCGACATCCGTTCGCGCGAAGCCTGTTTCGAATCCACCCGCTGGGCGGTCGAAACCGCGCGCCGTCACGGCACCCGTCTGCACGTGCTGCACGTGTCCACCGCCGACGAACTGGCGCTGTTCGAATCCGGCCCGATCGCGGGCAAGAAAATTACCGCCGAAACCTGCGTGCATTTTCTACGCTTCACCGACGCGGATTACGCCACCTTCGGCGGCCGCATCAAGTGCAATCCCGCGATCAAGGCCGCGTCCGACCGCGACGCCCTGATGCGCGCCTTGGCCGACACGCGTGTGGATGTGCTCGCCACCGATCACGCGCCACACCTGCTGGAAGAAAAGTCGCGTCCTTATACGCAATGCCCCTCGGGCATTCCGCTGATCCAGTTCGCCTTGCAGTCGGCACTGGAACATGTGTTCGATAGCAAATTGCGTCTGGAACGGCTGGTCGAGGCTACCGCACACGCCCCCGCCACGCTGTTCGCGATCAAGGATCGCGGCTTCATCCGCGAAGGCTACTGGGCCGACCTCACCCTGCTCGACCCCAACACACCGCAAACCGTTACCCGCGATGCAGTAATCTCCAAATGCGGCTGGTCGCCGTTCGAGGGCACGACGTTCCGCTCCAGCGTCGCCGCCACCTGGGTCAACGGCCATCTGGCCTGGCACGACGGAAAACTCGACGACACGCAGCTCGGCTGGCGTCTGGAATTTGATCGATGACTGCGCTTGTCCAACCTCTCCCCTTGCGGGAGAGGGGTTGGCGCAGCAGGCGCCTGCTACGCAGGCGTCACCCTCTCCCCCACCCCTCCCCCGTCAAGGGGGAGGGGCAAAAAACGCTCGCGGGACTGAAGGGAATTGTCGCAATAGCACTCGCCTTCTCAACACCAGCCTTCGCCGCCAACCGCCAATTGCAACTCCCCGAGCATCTGCAACAAGGCCAACTCGTGATCGGCCATGCTCCCGCCGGCGCGATCATCGAGTTCGCTACTCGGCGTTTGCATGTGGGCAACGACGGCGTGTTCGTGTTCGGGCTGGATCGCGATGCGCCAGCGCAAGTGTCGCTGCATGTGCGCGACGCCAATGGCGGAACGCGCAGCGTGACGCTCGCCGTCGCCAAACGCGAATATCGTATCGAACGAGTCGAAGGATTGCCGCCGAAAACCGTCACACCCGACCCGGAAACCGCTGCGCGCATCGAGCGCGAACAGGCGCGTGTGGCCGACGCACGCAAGCGTGACGATACACGCGAGGATTTTCTGCACGGCTTTGCATTACCCGTGCAAGGCGCGCGCATCAGCGGCGTCTACGGCAGTCAGC
>JANXVS010000374.1 GCA_025351555.1 Pseudomonadota bacterium
GGCCGGAAGCCGATCTGCGCATCGTCGCCGATGCCGGACATTCGGCTTTCGAGGCGGGGAATATCCATGAGCTGATCAGCGCGACGGATCGGTTTGCCTGATCAATAAGAAACCGGGCCTCTCGGCCCGGTTTTGTTTCAACCCAAACGCGGTGATCAGTGCGCAGCCGCAGCGGCGCCGTCGCCTTTCAGACAGGTGCTCATATAGCTCTTGCGTGCATCGCCGGCCAGATGTTTGGCGCCGGCGTCGGCATTGCAGACCTTCATCTTTTCCTGTTGCGTCATTGGCTTGACCGGTGCAGCAGCCGGTGCGGCGGCGGCGGGTGCGGCAGCTGCTGCCGTGCTGCCGCCCTTCAGGCACATGCTCATGAACGCTTTGCGCTCGTCGCCTTTCTTGCCGGTGGCCTGTGCATTGCAGTCTTTCATTTTCTGTTGCTGCGGGGTAAGCGACTTCGCTGGGGCCGTGCCGGCGGCGAAGGCGGAACCGGCAAAAACCAACGCTACGGCAAAGGCGGCATGTGCTACGAATTTCATTGTGATCTCCTAAGTGGCGGTGCGGTCGCCGAAGTCTACGCCGGCACAATTGCATTGCGTAGTCGCAGTGCACAATGATGCCAGAACGCCAAATCGCGTCTGTAGGAAATCCTCGACAGAGCTTGTCCGTTCAGCGCTGATTTTGCTCCCTCACGCAGCCGCTGCGGTCCGCTGCGGCTGCTGCATGCGCGGCCCGTGAAGTAGTGCTTGCCTCACGCCGTCGATCATGAGGTCAACCTCGGCCGTCGTGATCTGGAAATGCGGCGTGAAGCGCAGCGAGTTGACGCCGCCGTGGATCACGCCGATGCCCTTCTCGCGCATCCATTCCTCGGTGCTGCCCGCGCCATAGCACTTGAATTGCGGTGCCAGTTCACAAGAAAACAACAGACCCGTGCCCTGCACCTTGGTGATCAAGCCCGGCAGTTCGTTCTTCAGCTTGTTCAACTTGTCGAGGAATTCCTTGCCGCGGGTGCGGATATTGGCGCGCACTTCCGGGGTAAGTATTGCGAGCGCGGCGACAGCGACATCCATGGCACGCGGATTGGTCGTCATCGTGTTGCCGTAGATTCCCTTTTTATACAATGCGGCGGTCTTCGTCGTTACGGCGAGCACCGATAGCGGATACTGGCCGGCGTTGAGTGCTTTGGAATAGGTTTCCATGTCCGGCGGATCGAGTTTCTCGAAGCCCGGGTAATCGACGATCGACAGCACGCCGTGCGCACGCAGGCCGGCCTGGATTGAGTCGACCAGGAACAGCGCACCATGCGCACGCGTGAGTTCGCGTGCAGCGGCGTAGAACTCCGGCGTTGCGGCACGGCCGGGATCGCCTTCGCCCATCACCGGTTCCAGGAACATCGCTTCGATAAACCAGCCGTTCTTGTCGGCGTCGGCAAAGATCTGACGCAGTTGATCCACGTTGTACGGCTCGACCGTCAGCAGGCTGTGCTCGTCGCGGAAACTGGCCAGATGCTGGGCATAGGGCTTGCGCGAGGAATCGGAATAGATGGCCGGCCGTTCGGTGCGACCGTGGAACGCGCCCTTGACCGCGAGACGCTTGATCGGGCGTCCGGCGTGACGCGCGCCCGGCTCGGTCATCAGCTTGGCGTTGACGTCGGCGATGCGGCAGGCGAGCGAGACGGCTTCCGAGCCCGAGTTCAGGCATAGGAAGCGAGTGAAGGGACAACCGCCGCGCGCTTCACCGATCATGGCCGTGAGCGCGCGCGCAAAGCGCAGATGGCTCACGCTCGGCGTCATCACATTTGCCATCACCTGCGGGCGACTCATCGCCGCGATCACGGCCTTGGGCGCGTGACCAAAACCGAGCATGCCGTAGCCGCCGGAATCATGCACGACCGCGCCCTTGAGCGTGACCACCCAGGGCCCACGACCGGCGAGTGCGACATACGGATTCACCGCGTCTTCGGCGTAGAAGTTCACGAAATCGGCCTGCACGCGCGCCATCTGTTCGGTTTCGTCGAGCTTGAGCAGTTCGGGAAATTCTGCACGCAATTGCAGGAATTGCGCATGCGCTTCATCCACAGCTTCGCCAAGTTCCGGATATTGCGGCGCAAGGCGTTCGATGACCATATCCGGCAGACCGGGAGTGCGGATCGTGCCACCGTAGCGGCGCA
>JANXVS010000435.1 GCA_025351555.1 Pseudomonadota bacterium
TTGGGTTCCATCAGGCGCGCCATGCTATACGGAGCCAGAGGCGGATGCCATTGATCCATGTCAAAAAGGCTACAGTCAAAAAAGCGCCACATGCCGAGTCTTTCCGACAGCGCTACACTGGCGTCGACTGATGGAACCCAACCACGACATTGCACCGCTGCTGCAAGCGCGCGCGCTGACTTATACGCGCAACGCCGAGCCGATCTTCGGCCCGCTCGACGTTTCCCTGCATGCGGGCGAAGTCGTGCTTATCGAAGGCGACAACGGTTCCGGCAAGACGACGTTGCTCAAAGTGCTGTGCGGCTTGCTGGAGCCTTCGTCCGGTGACGTACTGCTGCACGGCGCGCCGCTGACGCTGGCCCGGCTGTCGCATCAGGTTGCCCTGCTCGGCCATCTGCTTGGGCTAAAAATGGAACTTTCCACTTTGCAGAATCTGCATTTTGCCGTCGGCATGGGCGGGATTCGTCCCGGCATCACGCCACGGCTCGCGCTCGCGAGCGTGGGGCTGGAAGGCTACGAAGACCAGCCGCTGCGCACACTTTCCGCGGGGCAGAAAAAACGCGTCGCACTCGCACGCCTTCTGCTGGTGCCGGCAGCGTTGTGGCTACTCGACGAGCCCTATGCGAATCTGGACCGTACCGGCATCGAGCTGGTCAATCGCGTGCTCGATCATCACGCACGCCGCGGCGGTGCCGCACTGATCACCTCGCACGGCGCGTATGCGTACACATCGGGTGCGCCGCGCAGGATTGCCTTGAAGACCGCCGCATGAAGCCGGGAACGACCCGCGCCGCCTGCGTTGCGCTGCTCCGACGCGACCTGACGCTCATCTGGCGCCGACGTGGCGATGCGCTCAATCCGCTGCTGTTCTCGATCATTGTCGTCGCGTTGTTTCCGTTCGCGCTCGGACCGGAACAGGCCACGCTTGCACGCATCGCCGCGGGTACGATCTTCGTTGCTCTGCTGCTGGCTTCGCTGCTTTCGCTCGACATGCTGTTTCGCAGCGATCTTGAGGATGGCTCGCTCGAACAACTCGTGCTGTCGCCGCATCCACTGTCTTTGCTGCTCGCCTGCAAGATCGCGATTCACTGGCTGACGACGACGCTGCCCTTGATCGTCATCGCGCCGCTGCTCGCACAGATGCTGTACCTGCCGGACACCGTGCTGCCCGTGCTGCTGATCGCACTGGCACTGGCGACGCCGTTGCTGAGCCTGATCGGCTCCGTGTGCGTCGCGCTGACGGTCGGTATGCGCCGCTCTGGTATGCTGTTGACCCTGCTGGTGCTGCCGCTGATCGTGCCGGCCCTGATCTTCGGCGCCGGTGCCTGCAATGCCGCGCAAGCGGGTTTGCCGTTCACCGCGCCGCTGTTGTGGCTCGGCGCGTGGCTGGTTCTGGCGCTGGTACTAGCACCGCTGGCAGCTGCAGCTGCACTGAAAATTTCGCTGACCTGAATCTGCCAGCACGATATGAATCCACTCCTGCTCTGGTTCCACAAACTCGGCTCGCCGCCGTATTTCTATCGCCTCGCCGGACGCTTCCTGCCCTGGCTATACGCGATCGCCTTGATCACGGGCGCCATCGGCCTCTATGGCGGACTCGTCGTTGCACCGGCTGACTATCAGCAGCACGACTCATTCCGAATTATTTACGTACACGTTCCCTGCGCGTGGATGAGCCTGTTCGTTTACGCGTTCATGGCCGCGAACGGTTTCGTCGCGCTGGTGTGGCGGATCAAACTCAGTGAAGTGTTAGCGATGGCGAGCGCACCGATCGGCGCGGCGTTCACGTTCATCACCTTGGTGACGGGTTCGGTCTGGGGCAAGCCGACTTGGGGCACGTGGTGGACCTGGGATGCGCGCCTGACTTCGGAACTCGTCCTGCTGTTCCTGTACTTCGGCGTGATCGGGCTGTACAGCGCCATCGAGGATACGCGCCAAGCGGCGCGTGCGGCGGCGTTCCTGGCCCTGGTCGGCGTGGTGAATCTTCCCATCGTCCACTATTCGGTGAACTGGTGGAACACGTTGCATCAAGCGCAGACGGTCAGCCTCATGGGCCAGTCGAAAATGGATGCCAGCATGCTTTGGCCGCTGCTGACGCTGGCGTTCGCGACCCATGTATACTTTTTCGCCAGCCTGCTCACACGCTCGCGCGTGGCTTTGCTCGGGCTGGAGTCGGGCAAGGAATGGGTGCGCGCATTGGTCAATGCCCGCACGGGAGGCCGTCAATGACTGATTTCTTCGCCATGCATGGTTACGGTGCATATATCTGGACAGCGTACGGAGTATTTTTCGTCGTCCTGCTTGCCGACGCACTTGCACCGCTGCGCCAGCGCCGGCGCACGCTTGCGGAACTTCGCGGCCGGCTTCAACGCGAAGCGGCGAGAGATACACTGTCCAAGAGCGCGCTCCCCAGGAGCGGATCATGACGCCGACCCGCAAGCGTCGCCTGATTGCGGTCGCGCTCATTGTCACCGCGGTCGGCATCGCCACTGGCCTGACCGTACTCGCGCTCGGCCGTAACATGACATACCTGTTCTCGCCCAGCGAAGTGCTGGCCGGCAATGTTCCCGGCGGCGCGAGTTTCCGTCTCGGCGGCGTGGTGCTGGAACATTCAGTCCAGCGCGATTCCGCATCGCTGAAAGTCGATTTTGTCGTGACCGACCGCTTCCACGAAATGCCCGTGCAATATACCGGCATCCTGCCCGATCTGTTCCGCGAAGGTCAGAGCATCATCGCAACGGGAAAAGTGGAAAATGGGCATTTTGCCGCACGCGAAGTGCTGGCCAAGCACGACGAAACGTATATGCCCAAGGAAGTGGCTGACGCGATAGCCAAAGCCAAGGCGGCAGGGAATTCGCAACACCAGGCGCAATAGCAGATTTGCTTGACACACACACAGGAGATCGAACATGACCAGCAATTCAACAACGTCCAACCCCGGCCGCCGCCGTTTCTTCGCCACCGCCGGAACCGGTCTCGGTGCCGCCGTTATCGCAAGTGCGCTACCGCGATTCGCCTTCGCCGACGATCTGCCGCATCTGACCTTGGACGATCCGACAGCCAAAGCGCTCAACTACACCGAAGACGCGAGCAAGGCGCCGGCGCCGCACCAGGCAGGCCAGAACTGCGCAAACTGCAATTTCTTCCATGGTGGAAGCGATGCGTATGGCCCCTGCGACCTGTTCATGGGCAAGTCCGTGAGTGCCAAGGGATGGTGTTCTGGTTACGCGAAGAAGGCCTGAGCACGCTGGCGAGGCGAACGTCGCATCATTAGGCCGTCTCGCGTAATCTATCGCGATCCTCCGCTTTTGCGGCAGTGCTGTCGACAACTTCCGCATGCTTCCAGAACTCGGTCAATTCGCCCTTATCCTCGCGCTGCTGCTCGCATTCGTACAGTGCGCGCTGCCGATTTATGGCGCGTGGCGCGGCAATGCGGTGTTGATCGCGGTCGCGCGCCCCGCGGTGGCGGGCCAGGCCGTGTTTGTCGTGCTGGCGTTCGGGATGCTGACCTACGCTTTCATCACCCAGGATTTTTCCGTCGCCTACGTCGCGCAGAATTCCAATCTCGCCTTGCCGTGGTACTACCGCTTCTCGGCGGTGTGGGGCGCGCACGAAGGCTCGCTGCTTTTGTGGATTGTGATACTCAATATATGGACGGTCGCCGTTGCCGCGTTCAGCCGGCGCCTGCCGGATGCGTTAATCGCGCGCGTGCTCGGCGTGCTTGGCTTCATTGCGTTCGGCTTCCTGCTGTTCACGATCCTGACCTCCAATCCGTTTGCCCGCCATCTTCCAGCGCTGGCCGACGGCAACGATCTGAACCCGATCCTGCAGGACCCGGGGCTGATCATGCATCCACCGATGCTGTACACCGGCTATGTCGGATTCTCGGTGGCGTTCGCGTTCGCGATCGCCGCGCTGCTGGGCGGTGAACTGGATGTGGCCTGGGTGCGCTGGGCGCGGCCGTGGACGAATGTCGCCTGGGCGTTTCTCACGCTCGGCATCTCGCTCGGAAGCTGGTGGGCCTATTACGTTCTGGGCTGGGGCGGCTGGTG
>JANXVS010000305.1 GCA_025351555.1 Pseudomonadota bacterium
CTTCGGTGGCGGTGTCGGGATTATTTACGGAACGAGCAGTCGCGCAATCACCATCGATCACAGCACGATTTCCGGCAATCAGGCGCATCGGTACTCTGGAGGAGTGCATATCTATGCCGGTCCGACGCCGAATATCACCGCGACTATCGTCGACAGCACGATTTCGGACAATCACTCCTTCGGTACCGTTGGTGGCGTGTACAACAGCGGAACGCTTGCGGTGAGCAACAGCACGATCGCATTCAACCGTGCGGACAGTGGTATCGCCAACGTCACTTACGCCCAAGCGGCGGGACTATATACAACAAGTGCCGCGACCCTGCAGAGTTCGATCATTGCCCGCAACACCGTGGGCTTGAGCACCGAGTCTGATCTGAACGGCCGCACCGGCCCGACCATGCTGGGCTCAAACAACCTGATCATGGCGACGCTCACCGGCACCACGGCACCACGGCACCGCCAGGAACGCTGACTGGCGACCCGCTGCTCGGGCCGCTGGCGGACAACGGCGGACCCACGTTGACGCGGGCGTTGGGGATCGGCAGCCCCGCCATCGGCACCGGCAACAACCTGGCCAATCTGGCCTCGGACCAGCGCGGGCCCGGATTCGGGCGAGTTACCTACGGGCAGACGGATATCGGCGCCTTCCAGACCGGAGATGGCATTTTCCGTGACGGCTTCCAATAGTTGCGGCCTCCACGCTGCTTGCGCTAATTACCTGATTCCACTAAACTTCCCGGCCCTTCATCCGACTAAGTCCGGATCGGGGACTTGCCTCACCGCGCCGCGGGAGGCTATCGCTGCGGATTCGTCCGTGATTGCGATATCCACAAGGAGACAGCATGCGTCATTACGAAGTCGTGTTTCTGGTCCACCCTGACCAGAGCGAGCAGGTGCCCGCGATGATTGAGCGCTACAAGTCGCTGATCGAAGCTGACAAGGGCAAGATTCATCGCCTGGAAGACTGGGGCCGCCGTCAGGTGGCATACCCGATTAACAATCTGGCCAAAGCCCACTACGTGATGATGAATATCGAGTGCGGCCAGGGCGTGCTGAAGGAACTGGAAACCGGTTTCCGCTTCAACGACGCCGTGCTACGGCATCTGATCATCGTCCGCGACGCGGCCGTTATAGATCAGTCGTTCATCCTCAAGACCAAGGACGAGAAGAGCAGCGGCCGCCGCCGTGACGAGGATGGTTTCGGTTTCGGTGAAGACGACGAACCGCGCCGTGAACGCGCGCCACGTCCGCCGCGAGACGCCGCTTAAGCATCGTCACTACAGAATCCGGAGAGTCACATGTCCAAATTTTTCCGTCGCAAGAAGTTCTGCCGCTTCACCGCCGAAGGCGTTACCGAGATCGATTACAAGGATCTGAGCACCTTGCGCCAATACATCACCGAAACCGGCAAGATCGTGCCGAGCCGCATCACCGGCACCAAGGCGCGCTATCAGCGCGAATTGACCCAGGCGATCCAGCGTGCACGTTTCCTGGCTTTGCTGCCGTATTGCGACAGCCACTGATCCAGCGAAGCAACACCTCGCACGCCGTGCGCGCGAGGGTGACGCAACAGCAAACTGTCCTTCGGACAACTGAAACCAGCTGCGCCGTTGGCCTTCCAAAAAGGCCGCGACGCTAACGAATTGGAGAACATTGTGGAATTGATACTTTTGCAAAAAGTGAAAAATCTCGGCGGCCTTGGCGACAAGGTCAACGTCAAGCCGGGTTACGGTCGCAACTTCCTGATTCCGCAAGGCAAGGCAATGCGCTCGACCGCGGCCAGCGTGGCCGATTTCGAGCAGCGCCGCGCCGAGTTTGAAGCCAAGGCCAATCAGGTGATGTCCGGCGCAGAAACGCGCAAGGCCGCGCTTGAGGGCGCCAGCGTCACCGTCAAGGCCAATGCCAGTACCGAAGGCAAACTATTCGGTTCGGTGGGTCCGCGCGAAATCGCCGAGGCGTTCAGCGCCGCCGGTCATCCGCTGGAAAAGAGCGAAGTCGTCATGGGCGAAGGCCCGCTGCG
>JANXVS010000459.1 GCA_025351555.1 Pseudomonadota bacterium
GGTGGATCCGGAGCCAAGTCGGCTGCCGCAACCTTATCTTCTGTTTCTTGGCGACACCACCGAACTGGCTTACGCCAAAACGGCGCTGGGCTTGCGCGATTGGGCAGGGGATCGCTGCGTGGGCGAATGGTCGTGCGGCGCGACAGTCACAACCGGGCTTCCGGAGTTGGCGCCGGAAGAAGCATACGCACGCGGCGCGCGCGGTCTGGTTATCGGCGTCGCCAACGTGGGTGGCTTTATTCCGGAGGCGTGGATCGAACCACTGGTAGCAGCCCTCGAGGCAGGGTTGGATATCGTCAGCGGCATGCACATGCGCCTGGCGGACTTGCCCGCTTTGAATGCAGCAGCGCGACGGCTGGGCAGACGTCTGATCGATATACGTACGCCACCACCGTTGATAACCATCGCTTCCGGAAAAAAGCGCAGCGGCAAGCGACTTCTTACGGTCGGTACCGATTGTGCGCTAGGAAAAAAATACACAGCGTTGGCGTTGGCGCGCGCAATGGCATCGCGCGGCGTGGCCGTTGACTTTCGGGCGACCGGCCAGACCGGCATCTTGATTGCCGGTGGCGGAATTCCTCTCGACGCGGTGATCGCTGATTTCGAAGCCGGAGCAGCAGAAATGCTCAGTCCGAATGCAGCGCCCGCTCACTGGGACGTGATCGAAGGCCAAGGCTCGCTATTCCACCCATCCTATGCCGGCGTATCGCTCGGATTGCTGCACGGCAGCCAGCCGGACGTGTTCGTGGTGTGCCACGAGCCCGGTCGCACGCATGTGCTCGGTCATCCCGAGTTCCCGGTCCCAAGCATCAGGGAGGTAGTTGACTTGACTGTGCAGCTCGGGCGACTCACTAACCCAGGCATTCGTTGCGCCGGTGTCAGCATGAATACGGCGCGTATGGACGCCGCTGCGGCCCAGGAGTTTTGCGTACGATCCAGCCAAGCACTTGAGTTGCCAGTGGCCGATCCAATTCGAGGCGGCGAGTCGTTCGATCGGTTGGTCGACGCCGTGTTGGAAGAACGCGCCAAGTCCTAATCAGTCGGCGGCGTGTGCAGGCGAGCGAATCATTCGGTGGCAGCGACTGCTGTAAATGCCATCAGTTCCATTTGTCACCTAAGATCGAGCACCAACTATGACTTCTGATCTTCGCACTGCTTGGATAATTGCTCTGGCCATGATGGCTTCAACTGCAGCTTCTGCAGCGACGCCATCCGATGACGTTCTAATCGCACGGGTTGATCGCGTGCTGGCGCAGACGCCGCTGATCGACGGACACAATGATTTGGCCTGGGAAATTCGCCAGCGTTTCGGCAGCGCCAGCAAGGTGGATTTGAGCGTCAGCACGGCGAACCTGCCGCTGAAGCCGGAAGACGGTGAAATACCGCCGCCGCTGATGACAGATATTCCGCGATTGCGCCGAGGCCGTGTGGGTGCCCAGTTCTGGTCCGTCTGGATCCCGCCGACGGTCACCGGTCCTGCGGCAGTGAAGATGTCGCTAGAACAGATCGACAGCGTGCGCAATTTCGTCGCCCGTTATCCAAGCGATCTGCAGATGGCGTATTCGGCCGACGACATTGTTCGAGAGCACAAGGCCGGGCGTGTTGCCTCGCTGATAGGCATCGAAGGCGGTCATCAGATTGATAACTCGCTGGCAGTGCTTCGCCAGATGTACGCGCTTGGCGCGCGTTACATGACCCTCACGCACACCCTCGACAATGACTGGGCCGATTCGGCCACGGATGCGCCCAAGCATCGTGGTTTGACGCCCTTTGGCAAAGTCGTAGTACAAGAAATGAATCGCCTGGGCATGCTGGTCGATCTGAGCCATGTCTCGCCAGACACCATGCGGGATGCGCTTGAAACATCCGCCGCGCCGGTGATCTTCTCGCACTCAGGCGCGCGCGCACTCGACGATCATCCGCGCGACGTGCCCGACGATGTGCTGGCCATGGTCGCGCGCAACCACGGCATCGTGATGGCCACCTTTGCGACATTCTACGTATCGGCCGCCTACAATCGCTGGTCTGCTGATCGCGCGGCCGAACAGACACGCTTCAACGCGCCGCCCTACGCTGGCCTGTATATCGGGCAACCCGAGCGTGCCAAGGCAGCGATGGATGTTTGGGATAGCCAGCATCCAAAACCTGTCGTGACGCTGGCAATGGTGGCCGACCACATTGAGCATCTACGCAATGTTGCCGGGATCGACTGCGTCGGAATCGGTTCGGACTTTGACGGCATACCAGAAACGCCGAAAGGACTCGAAGGTGTCGACACCTTTCCGGCGCTCTTTGTCGAACTCGCGCGACGCGGATGGAGCGATGAGGCTCTCTCCAAACTCGCCGGGGGCAACATGTTGCGAGTGATGCGTCAAGCCGCCGCAGTAGCCAAGCGGCT
>JANXVS010000463.1 GCA_025351555.1 Pseudomonadota bacterium
AGCAACTGATCCAACTCCAGGGTCATCAAGGTGAATTGCGCATCCAGTTCGGCAACGGCCGATTCGCGATCGGTTTCGCCCAATTCGTCCTGCACCACATCCAGGAAACGCAGCTTGCGCACGCTGAGATCTTCGCCGAGCACAAAACCGATGCGATCGGCGAATACCAGACCAAGCTGAAACACCTGCTTGCCCGACTTTAGATGCTCGCGCACCTCGTCGGTTTCAAGGTCTTGGCGACGACAGCGGACTATGGCGCCGGTCTCGGCC
Organism: Pseudomonadota bacterium; assembly: GCA_025351555.1. Taxonomy (GTDB): domain Bacteria; phylum Pseudomonadota; class Gammaproteobacteria; order Xanthomonadales; family Rhodanobacteraceae; genus Rudaea. Next base: position 271 of record JANXVS010000463.1, read on the forward strand.
GGATCGCGCAATTCGCATTCATCGCCCAGCACCAAGCCTTCCGGTAGCTTGCCATGGATCAGCCAGTCCGTCATCAAGGCCCGCGGCGATTCTTCGGAGGCCATTGGCACCGCTGGAAAGCTGCCCAAGGCCTCGCGCAACTGACTGGTCGCTTCCTCGGCTGCCTTGCGACTGGCGGTATCTACGGCCAACCAGCCACTTTTAACGGCAAGATAAGCGCACGTTCGCGACAATTTCGTGAATGCGCGTGGTAGCAGGTCGGTCAAAACTTCGTCTTTCAGGCGTTTGCGCTGCTTCCCGCCGATCTTCCTGCCTTCTTTTTCGACGATCTTCTGCAAACGTGCAGCTAATTCTTCATTTACGACCGAATTTGGCAGCAAACGATCTTCTCTGCCCAAGGTCACCAGCGCATACGTGCCAACGCGATGGGCAAGAACTTCCTCGCCACGACCGTAGGGCGACACAAAACCATGCGTGGCTAACTCAAGTGGCCCGCACGGGCGCAGCCGATGCTCATCGAGGCGGGATTCCAGGGTTTTGAGAGTTTTGGCGGTGCTTTCGGAAAAACGGAACAGGGTCAGATTGCGAAACCACATGGCGTCAGCTCGATGGAAGAAACAGGGTGGAAGAAAGGCGGTGCGAACACCGGGGCGAAAAGTCGCAGGTCGCGATCAGGCGGCGGCATTCTCCACCGCGCAGTCGTCGCCAGCATCGCCGAACAGCCAGCCGTCCGGACTCAAACGATGCGATGAACGACCGCCGAGCGCCGCGAAATCGAACAAAGCGCGATCGGCCAATTGGGATGGCAATACGGTCGTCATCGCTCGGAACACGTTCTCTATGCGCCCTGGCTGTTGACGTTCCCAATCGCACAGCATCTGCTTGATCGCCTTGCGTTGCAGCGTTTCCTGCGAGCCGCAAAGATTGCACGGCATGATCGGGAAGGCCTGCTGCTGCGCGTAGTCGGCGATATCGGTTTCCTTGCAATACGCCAGCGGACGAATCACCACATGCTTGCCGTCGTCGGACAGCAGTTTCGGCGGCATCGACTTGAGCGCGGACTGATAGAACATGTTCAAGAACAGGGTTTCGACCATATCGTCACGGTGATGGCCGAGCGCGATCTTGTTGAAACCTTCCCGTTCGGCAAAGTTGTACAACGCGCCGCGGCGTAGACGCGAGCACAGCCCGCATAGGGTCTTGCCTTCCGGCACCACACGCTTGACCACGCGGTAGGTGTCCTGTTCCAGAATCTGGAACGGCATGTCGATCGAGCGCAGGTAATCGGGCAGGATCGTCGCGTCGTAGTCCGGCTGCTTCTGGTCCAGATGCACGGCGACCAGTTCAAACCGCACCGGCGCCTTGGCCTGCAACTGGCGCAGCAGGCAAAGCAGGGTATAGGAATCCTTGCCGCCGGACAGGCAGACCATGATGCGGTCGCCATCCTGGATCATCTGGTAATCGACAATCGCCTGGCCGACCTGCCGGCGCAGACGCTTGGCCAACATGTTGGTGTCGAGTTCGTGTTTGCGCGTGGCGTTGGCGGTCATGGCGGCGAAGGAAACAGGATGCGCTATTGTACGGCGGATGCCCGACTCGCGCGGGTAGCGCGGCAGCGGTAAACTTCAATCTGCGAATGCTTCGGGTGCCGCTTGAATACCGATCCCGCCGAAATCGCTCGTCAACTGGTCGAACTGCGCATGGAACATCGCGATCTGGATGCCGCAATCGGGCGCCTGTCCGCCGGCCCCGCCGATGAATTGCAATTGCGGCGTCTGAAGAAACGCAAACTCCGGCTCAAGGACATGATCGCGTGGCTTGAGAACAAGCTGATTCCCGATTTGGATGCTTAACTTTCCGGCGTGTTCGCTGGGGCTAGTGTCTCGCGCCGCTCTGGCGTGAGTTTCAAGATTCCGTGGCGGATTTCGCGACTCAGGATCACCTTCGCATCGCGGGTCACCTCTTCCAGAGCGGCATCGAAATCGAGCTTGCCGGATTCATCCGTCCATACCACGCGGCGTTCACGCAGCTTTTGGATAAAACCGCGAAAAAGGGATTTGTCAAAAAATTCCGGTGCGTTGAGTTCATGCAGCAAGGTCAGCCGTTGCGCGGTCAGGGTGCACAGGGTTTCGAGTTCCCCCGCGCTCAAGCTGTGCGGGCCGTTGCGCACCAGCGCGGCGATCGCGATGTAGTAGCGCTCGAACGCCTGCAGCAGGCTGTGGGCGATCAGGCGCAGCTGATAGGCGCCATCGCTCTGGCCCGGCCCTCGGCGCAGGATGCGGCCATCGCCGGACGATTCGAGCAGGCCGTGCG
>JANXVS010000512.1 GCA_025351555.1 Pseudomonadota bacterium
ATCTGGGCACCGAAATCGCCCACTGGTTGTTGACGATCACGCAGACCAGCGGCAGGGTCATCGCGCCGGCGACGTTGATCGCGCCGTAGAAATCGCCCTTCGACGAACCGCCGTCGCCGACGACGGTTACCGCCACACGCGGTTCCTTGCGGATCTTGAATGCGAGCGCCGCGCCGGCCGCGTGCAGGCATTGCGTGGCAATCGGCACGGACCAAGCGAAATCATGCGCCGGGCCGGAGAAATCATTGCCGCGTTCGTCACCGCCCCAGTACATCAGCACCTCGCGCGGTTTCACGCCGCGAAAGAACTGCGCGCCGTATTCACGGTACATCGGTGCGAATACATCATCTTCGGCCATGGCCGAGCCGATCGCTATATGCGCAGCTTCCATGCCGAGGCAGGAAGCGTAGGTGCCGAGCTTGCCTGTGCGCTGCAGCGCAACAGCCTTGCTATCGAACACGCGCACAAAACTCATCTGCTTATACAGTTCCACGAGCTGCTTCGTATCTTTGGCGAAGTCCGGCAGATCGTCGCGTACGAGCTTGCCCTCGGCATCCAGGTATTGCAGGTATTCGATTTCGAAAGTAGCTGCGATGGGCACGGTAAGGTCTTCCAGAACAACGTAGACCGCCTAGTTAACAGGGCCGGCGCGTCGATGGCAAGCGGCCGCGCAACAACGTGACATCGCCTGGGGCCCGTGCAGCCGTTACACTGTGGGTTCTCCCTGAAGCATCGCAGTTATGACCACGATCGAAAACCGGCGTGCCTTCGAGCAGGGCATCGAAGTTGACCTGCGCGACCGCCTGACCTACGGCGGCTATTTGCAGCTGGATCAGTTGCTGTCGGCGCAGAAGCCGCTATCCGACCCGCCACATCACGACGAGATGCTGTTCATCATCCAGCACCAGACCGCGGAGTTGTGGCTCAAGCTCATCGTGCACGAGCTGCGGGCCGCAATCGCGCATCTGCAGCGCGATGAGATCAATGGCTGCCTGAAGGTTCTGGCGCGGGTGAAACAGATCCAGCGCCTGCTGTTCGAGCAATGGGCCGTGCTCGAGACGCTGACGCCGAGCGAATACATGCAATTCCGCCATGTGCTCGGACCGGCCTCCGGATTCCAGTCATTGCAGTACCGGCTGGTGGAATTTCTGCTCGGCAACAAGAATGCCGACATGGTCGCCGTATTTGGCTACGATCCCGCGCATCAGCAAACACTGCGCGACGCGTTGAACGCGCCCAGCCTGTATGACGAATTCCTGCGTCATCTGGCGCGCCAAGGCCACGTGGTTCCCGCCGCTTGCGTCGAACGCGACTGGTCCGTGCCGCATCGAAATACGCCGGAGTTGATCCCGATGCTGCGGCGTATTTACGAAAATCCGGACCAGTTCTGGGCCGACTATCATCTATGTGAGCAGTTGGTTGATGTCGAGGAAAGTTTCCAGCTCTGGCGTTTCCGCCACATGAAAACCGTCGAACGCATCATTGGCCACAAGCGCGGCACCGGCGGTTCGTCGGGTGTTTCCTTCCTGCAGAAGGCGCTGGAACTGACATTTTTCCCCGAACTGCTCGAAGTGCGTACGGTAATCGGAACTGGCTGAGTCGGCCGCGCAACGGCTTTGGTCTTACAATAAGCGTTTGCGGTGCACGCAGCATCGCGTTCGATGACGGAGGTGCCCCATGAGCGCGCAACCCAATATCGGCATGCAGCCGGTGCAGTTCGACAACCCAATGGGCGTGGACGGATTCCAGTTCGTGGAATTCGCCGCCCCGAAGCCGGCGATGCTGCATGACTTTTTCGGCAAACTCGGCTTCAGCGCGGTCGCCAGACACAAGACCCGCGCGATCACGCTGTATCGGCAGGGCGAGTGCGATTTTCTCGTCAATGAGGAAGCGGATTCTTTCGCTGCCGATTTCGCCGCCAAGCACGGCCCCAGCGCCTGCGGTTTCGCGATCCGCGTCAGCAAACCGGCCGAATGGGCGCGCGAACAAGCGCTCGGCAATGGTGGCGAGGCGATCACTGACAAGGAAGCGACCAAGGCGGTCGCAGCGCCCGTCATCAAGGGCATCGGCGATTGCATGCTGTATCTGGTCGACCGCTACGGCGCCAAAGGCAGCGTTTACGACACCGACTACGCATGGTTGCCGGGGGTCGAGCGCAATCCGAAAGGTTTCGGGCTGACCTTTATCGATCACCTCACGCACAATTTATACTTCGGCAATATGGCTCAGTGGTCGGACTATTACGAGCGCCTGTTCAACTTCCGCGAGATCCGCTATTTCGACATCAAGGGCGTCAAGACGGGCCTGGTTTCCAAGGCGATGACCGCGCCGGACGGCATGGTGCGCATCCCCCTGAATGAATCATCCGATCCGAAAAGCCAGATCAACGAATATCTGGATGAGTATCACGGTGAAGGCATCCAGCATATCGCCTGCTTCACCGAAAATATCTACGAAACGATCGAGGCGATGCGCAAGCACGGTGTCGAATTTCTTGATACGCCGAATGCGTACTACGAAGTGATCGATGCGCGCATCCCCAACCATGGCGAAGATGTCGCGCGCATGCGTGCGAACAAGATCCTCATCGATGCCGATGAGGAAACGAAACAAAAGTTGTTGTTGCAGATTTTCACCCTGAATGCGGTCGGCCCGATCTTTTTCGAGATCATCCAGCGCAAGGGCAACCTCGGGTTTGG
>JANXVS010000547.1 GCA_025351555.1 Pseudomonadota bacterium
CACGAGCCGACGCCGCCGATACCGACGACGCACACGTGCGCGCGCGCCAGTCGCGCGACGCTGCCGACACCATACAAGCGCTCGATGCCGGCGAAACGCTGATCGCGTTGATCTCCCACGGTGCTCACATCGGGCCTGCGCAACACACCCGGTTGCGCCCGCCCTCCTTCGCGCGATAGAGCGCAGCGTCGGCGCTGCGCAGCAATTCCGAACTCGTCGCACAATTGGCGCCGGTTTGAGCCACGCCAATGCTGATCGTTACCGCCAGACGCGACTCGCCGGTTTCCATCACAGGCGCTGCGATCGGACACGCTGCGACCGCCGTGCACACAGTCTCGGCCAACGCCGTCGCGGCGGCGAGGGTTGCGCCGCGCAATGCCAGCGCAAACTCTTCCCCGCCCAAACGCCCGATCGGCGCGCTGGACGGCGCGCACTCGCGGATCACCTGCGCGACGGCGCTCAGCACCTGATCCCCGACCAGATGCCCGTGGCGATCGTTGACGTCCTTGAAATAATCCAGGTCCAGCATCAGCAGACTCAGCGCCGCGGAATTTTTTGCTTTTTCCACTTCTTCATCGAGCAGAGTACGAAAGTGACGGCGATTGTAGAATCCGGTCAGGCTGTCGTAGATCGCCAGATCGATCAGCTCATGGTGATAGCTGGATTCCATGCTGGCGCCAACGAAGAATTTTATCGCATTGCTGCCGATGCTGATCTGGTCGCCGTCGCGCAGCTCGGCGCGCGTAACCGGCTGGCCATTGAGGAAGGTGCGATTGGTCGAGGCCATATCCTCGATCAGGTAACGCCCATTCTCGCGCCAGATGCGGCAATGCTGGCGCGACACACTCGAATGCGGCAACGCCAGTCCGCACTCGCTGGCGCGGCCGATGATCACCGGCGCATCGGCCAATTCGATCTTGAAGCCCAGCAGCATGCCGCTGACCACAATCAGGCGTGGATTGAACGCACCTACATCCTGGCGTGAGGACTCGACCACGCTGTGGCGATCGGTCTTGGAATCCTGATCCTTGCTCGCAGCCACAAAGGCGATCCCCACACGTATGCGACGGATTGTAGCGCAGCGACGGGCCGATACCGGGCGCCATTTGTCGCGACGTTCGGCTATGCTTTCCGGCTGCACATCCGTCCTGTGGGCTCCATGCGCAAACCCGCCCTGATCAAGCTCGCCCTGTTCCTGCTCGGCATCGGGATAGGCGCTTTTGGCGCCGCCAACATCGTCAACGTCCTGCGTCAGCGCGATGCCTATCCGCGCGGGGTGATGAACGTGATGCAGCATCGCTATGCGACGCTGCGGCAAGAGCTGCGGCTGAAGCGTTGTGAAGTGAAAACGACCGCGCCGGCACTTGCCAGCTTGCACCAATTCGCCGGCGATCTGGAGCAGGTGTTCTATCCAGACGACACCGCCGACGCGCCGTTTCGCGAGTTTGCGCAGCGCCTGCGCGATGCGCTGGCTACGGCTTCTGGTGTCGCTGACTGCCCCGCCCTGGCGCCGACGGTGGACATGATCGGCGCCGCCTGCGATGCCTGTCACAGGGAATACCGTTAACCACTAATCAGGCAGAGGAATGAACTCTGTTTCGCCAAGCACCGGCGCAAATCGACCCTCTTTCCACTCGGCCTTGGCGCGCTCGATGCGCTCGCGCGAGCTGGACACGAAGTTCCACCACAGGTGCCGATCGCCATCCAGCGGCGCGCCGCCAAGCAACACAGCGCGAGTAGCCGCATTGGCGCGGATTTCCACATTTTCACCGGGCGGCAATACCGCCAAGCGGCCGGGCACGACTTCGCCTGCTCAGGCCGGAGCGGCCTCGTCAGCTTGCAAGCCTTTCTGGCCCTGCGCGACTTTGAAGTTTACTTTCTGGCCTTCCTGCAGGTTGCGGAAACCCGTGCCGGGGATGGCGCGAAAATGCACGAACACGTCGGGGCCGCTTTCCGACTGCCGCTGCCAGATATCCAAATCCCCGGCGTTGCGCTAAGGTCGCGTTTGCCACATCCGTCGAGGAGCTACGCCCATGCCTGCCCACGGTTGCCATCCGCGCGCCCCGCACAAGAAACTGCATATTCCGGACTGGTACGTATCCAGCTTGATGCTCGATCGCGCGCTGGATGCGATCTTGCGGCGGGTGAAAAAACTCGACCGCAGCCACGACGTTCCCTATCTGGCCGGCTATAGCCAGGACGGCCAGACCATCTATATCGACCGGCATCTGCCGCCGACGATGACCTACAAAGGCCGCAAGGTCGAGGTCGATCGCTACCTGATCATGCACGAGGAAGTGGAAAAGACCTTGATCGATCAACTCGGCCTGCACTATCTGCACGCCCATCAGATCGCCACCCGCGCCGAAGAAGCCGCCGTGCGCGCCGAAGGCATCCTCTGGCGCGATTACGATCGCTTCATGCAGAAATACGTCAAGCACATCGGCGACGAACGCCTGACCAAAGTGCCGGCCGACCTTGATCTAAAACCCTATCGTGATGAACACGATTTCGAGTTGATCCAGCGCATGCAGAAGGGACTCACCAAACGCGGACTGCGCAAAGGCGAAGATGCTGCGGCCCTGCGTGCCGGGGTAGCTCAATATGCGGCGAACATGAAAACCGAGCGACGCGAGAGGGCCGCCGCCAAGGGTCGCCAGGTGCGTACAACGAAGGAAAAATAGCGCGGCCGTCATGAGCCGCCGTCAGGAACGGTTTCGATCGACCCTGATGACGTAGTAAAGATAAACCACGATGGCGATATTGATCGCCAGCGCGGCGCCTTTGAGTACGCTCAGCCCACGCGTCAATTCCCAGATCTCGAACGGGATCAGCGATGCCGTCGCCACTATGGTCAGGTATTCGGCCCAGCGCTTTTGCAGCCACAGGCCGACACCTTCGGTCGCAAAAAGCAGCGCATAGACGCAAGCAAACACGCCTGCCAGCACAATCTTGTGCGGACTGAGCAGCATGATCCAATCGATGGCGTGCATCATCGGCCGCCAG
>JANXVS010000557.1 GCA_025351555.1 Pseudomonadota bacterium
GACAAGCGCAACTTCTACGGCCTGTACTCGCAGGTCGACTGGAAGCCAGTCGAGCGCCTGGATGTGATTGCCGGCCTGCGTCTGAATCACACCGACGAAACGCGCACAGGCCAGGTCATCGATCAGCACGCCGATCCCGGCACACCGCCGGAAATCGGCTCGGACGATCGCAGCAAATCGCGGCCCTCCGGCGTGCTGGGCGCCAGCTATGCATTGTGGATCGACGGCAAGGATCGGCTGACCGCATTCGCCGATTACCGCAACACCTACAAGCCGGCGGCGATCGACTTTGGTCCCGAAGCCGAAGGCAGCATCCTGAAGCCGGAAGCCGCGAACAGTTGGGAAGCCGGCTTCAAGGGCCAGCTTGCCGACGGGCGTTTCGATTGGGAGTTTTCATACTTCCATCTGAATTTCAGCAATCTGGTCATTCCGGATAATGTCGGCGGCTTGCCGAGCCTGGCCAACGCTGGCAAGGAGCTGTTCAAGGGGGCCGAGATCGAAGGCGACTATCACGTCACCCAGGATTTCCGCGTGCGCGCAACCTATGCCTATCACAATGCGCGCTATACCGATCGGCCGGTGACGCAAGAAGACGGCAGCGTGGAGAATTTCGCCGGCAATCATCTGGAAGCCTCGCCGCAGAATCTCGCGGCGCTCGGTCTGATTTACGCCCCTGCCACAGGCTTTGAAGGCTCGGTGGTCTGGAACTACGTCGGCAAGCGCTTTCTGGATCAGGAGAATCTGACTCCGGTCGGCAGCTACGTCATGGTGGACGCCGGTATCGGTTATCGTTTCGATCGGTGGGAATTGCGCCTGGATGGCTCCAATCTCTCCAATCGCCGCGATCCGGTATCGATCAGCGAGTTGGGTGCAGGCCAGTCTTATCGTTTGTCCGGACGCAGCGCCTTGCTGTCGGCGAGCTTCGGCTTCTGACCGTTACGGTTTCGTATCCGGCGCTGGCACCACGCTGGGTACGACGTTCGTGTTCGGGTTGTACTTCAGCGTTTCATAGGGGCGATCGGTCGGGGGCGTGTCGGTCACGTGCAGGCCGCCCTTGGCATCGCGCCATTTGTATAGCATGGGATTGGATTTCGGCGACGCCGGCAGCTGCGCTTTGACAAAACCCGGCAGGGTGTCGGGCGCCAGATACCACCAGGCGCCAGCCGCGGCAGCGGCGATGACGATCAGGACGACGATCAGACCAATCCCGGCATGACCAGTGAAACGAAGGGTTGTCCGTAGCACCGCGCGTCTGCAGTGCGTTACTTGTTTATTGGCACAGTTGGGCCACACGTTCTTGAGATCTCCGGGTTTCTGCTTGGCGCGCCTCGTCATCGAGCACCTGCGGCTTGCCGTCGCCGGCGGTATCAAGCCCGACCGGATATTTGCTTTGCAGCAGCGCGAGATTCTGGCGCGCTTTCTCGCACCGCAGGGCGCGATTTTCCGGATCGGACAGGGGTACGTTCGCCGCCGGAGCATTACTCGCGGTGGCTTTTTTGGAGGCGTCGCCGGCTTTGGCCGCTTCGGCGGGCATCGCATGTGCGCGGTCAGCACCGTCGACGTGCAGGGTTTCCACTTTCGGGGTGCTCAGTGGTGGCGGTGCGTCGGAATAATGCACCACGCCGTTGGCGTCGGTCCATTTGTACACCTGCGCCGGGGCTGCGTAAGCGGAAGCCATCATGCATAACAACGTGAGCGACAGCAGTTTGCGATTCATCAATGAGTCTCCTGCCCCGGTTTGTCCGGTGCTTAGCATGTCTGCCCCCCTGTCGGCAGGCTCTTGGATAGCACTACTCGCGGCCGGAAACAAGCCTTGGATGCCGAAACAGGCGTTGTAAATACGTGGCTTGGGGTACACTGACAACACACAGCATTAAGTTTGAGCGCCCGGATGGACACCGAACCTGCCAACCCGCCGAGACCGCGTCGCGCCGTCTATCTGTTGCCCAATCTGCTTACGACCGGCGCGATGTTTGCCGGATTCTACGCGATCATCGCCGCGATCGGCGGGCAGTATGTTGATGCGGTCGTGGCGATCTTCATCGCTGCCCTGTTTGATGGGCTGGATGGCCGCGTGGCGCGATTGACCAACACCCAGAGCGAGTTCGGCGTGCAGTACGATTCGTTGTCCGACCTCGTCAGTTTCGGCGTGGCGCCGGCACTGGTGCTCTATGTTTGGTCGCTGTCCTCGCTCAAGATCTACGGCCCTGCCTGGGGCAAGCTGGGCTGGGCTGCAGCTTTCATTTATGCAGCCTGCGGCGCGTTACGCCTGGCGCGATTCAACACCCAGGTCGGGGTCGCCGACAAGCGCTACTTCCAGGGGTTGGCGATTCCAGCGGC
>JANXVS010000044.1 GCA_025351555.1 Pseudomonadota bacterium
CCAGCCGCCGCGCCGCCGGCCACAGGCCGCGCGTGGAGATTTCGCCGGGAGTGGTTTTGAGCGCATAGACGCCGCAGTAGCTGGCCGGAATGCGGACCGAGCCCAGGCTGTCCGAGCCGATCGCCGCCGTGCACAGGCCCGCAGCCACCGCCGCGGCCGCGCCGGAAGATGACCCGCCAGTGCTGAATCCGTGTCGCCACGGATTGTGTACATTGCCGTAATGTGGATTTTTACCGGTAGCGCCGAGGCCTTCATCCAGGTTGGTCTTGCCCAGGATCAGCGCACCGGCACCAAGCAGGCGCTCGACGACGTGCGCGTCGCGATCGGCTGGCACGTCGCGGCCGGGCAAGCCGCAGGTCGTGGGCAGGCCGGCGACATCGATATTGTCCTTGATCGCGATCGGCACGCCGTCGAGGCGGCCGATCGGCTTGCCGGACTGGCGCCGTCGATCCGACGCACGCGCAGCGTCGAGTAGCGCATCGCGCTGCGGCGGCGTGATGTAGGCGCGCAGCTGTGGATCGGTGTGTGCGATCGCATCGACAAACACTTGGGTCAGTCGCGCCGAATCGACCCGGCCGCTGGCCAGCCAATGCAGGGTCTGGCACAACGTGGCGCCACGCAATTCACGTTCGCCGGGCGGGTTTGCTATGGTGTCACTCATGCGGCCTCCCTCAGGTCACGGACACGATTATGACGCAAGCGCGCGCTCCGGTTGTCGATGCAGACGATAGTGGCCACGGCCACCGTCCAGGCCTGCGTTCGTCGCGCAAGCCGCGGTATCTGCAGATTGCCGAGACCCTGCGTGAGGAAATCCACCGCGGCGAACATCCGGTTGGTCAACATCTGCCGACAGAAAGCGCGCTGTGCAAGCGCTTCGGTACCAGCCGCTTCACCGCGCGCGCGGCCTTGCGCCTGATCGAGGAGATGGGCCTGATCTCGCGCCGACGCGGCTCCGGCACCACGGTACTCAGCGCGGAGGCGCAGAACGATTTCGAACAACGCATCCACTCGTTTGATGATCTGCTGCAATTCACCAACGCCACCGGACTGCAGCTGCTGTTTTCGGATCGTATCCACGCCGACCCGACGCTGGCCGGCTGGTTGAATGTGCGCGTCGGCAGCGACTGCCTGCACTTCCACGGCATCCGCCATCATCGCCGCACCCAGCATCCGTATTGCCTTGGCGATATCTACCGCCGCGCGAGTTGGCAGGGCCTGCCGCAGGGATTCGAGCATATGGAAGAGGCGATGCGCCACTACATTGAGCGCCAAGACCTGCAACAGATCGGTCGCGTGGAGCAGTCGCTGAGCGCGGTTGCGCTGACTGCGGATCAAGCGCACGAACTGCAGGTGCCGCTGAACACGCCGGGATTCCGCAGCCTGCGCCGCTATTTCGATCTGAAGGGACATCTGGTGCTGGTCGCCTTGACCCTGCACCCAGGCCATTTGTTCAGTTATTTCAGCCGCTATGAGCGCAGCGACGCGAGCATGCGTATCTAGCCCGAACCTGCGCAATCCCGGACAATCTGATTCATACAAAGCACGGAGCCAGCCATGAGCCAGCCGAACGAACGCGAATCGATGGAATACGACGTCATCACCGTCGGTGCGGGACCTGCGGGTCTGGCGTTCGCGATCCGGCTCAAGCAGTTGAAACCCGACATCCGCGTCTGCGTGATCGAGAAAGCCTCGACGATCGGCGCACAGATTCTTTCCGGCGCGGTGATCGAGCCGCAGGCATTGAACGAACTGCTGCCGGAATGGGGCAAGAGCCCGCCGCCGCTCTGCGTGCCGGTGGCGCACGACGAATTCTGGTGGCTGCGCGATCACGCCCGCTCGATGAAATTGCCGACGCCACCGCAGATGCACAATCACGGCAACTTCATTGTTTCGCTTGGTGCGCTCTGCGCGTGGCTCGCGCCGCAGGCCGAAGCGCTCGGCGTGGAGATCTATCCCGGCTTCGCCGCGGCAGAACCGTTCTTCAACGCCGACGGCTCGGTCGGCGGCGTACGCATCGGCGACATGGGCGTCGCCAAAGACGGCTCACACAAACCAGGCTATACCCAGGGCATCGACATCAAGGCACCAATCACCGTGCTGGCCGAAGGCTGTCGGGGTAGCCTGACCAAGCAACTGATTGCAAAATTCCAGCTCGACAAGAATTCCGATCCACAAACTTACGGCATCGGCATCAAGGAATTGTGGCAACTGCCGGCCGGTCGCGTCGAACCCGGTAAGGTCATGCACACCATTGGCTGGCCGATGGACGACTGCACTTACGGCGGCAGTTTCCTGTATCACCTGGACAAGGATCGCGTCGCGATTGGTTTCGTCACCGGCCTGGATTATGAAGACACGATGCTGTCGCCGTTCGAGGCGTTCCAGCAGGTCAAACACCACCCGCTGATCAAGCCGCTACTCGAAGGCGGGCAGATTCTATCCGCCGGCGCACGCGCGATTGTCGAAGGCGGCTATCAATCGCTGCCGAACTGCGAAATGCCCGGCGCCCTCTTGATCGGCGACACCGCCGGCCTGCTCAACGTGCCGAAAATCAAAGGCACGCATCAGGCGATCCGCTCCGGCATGCTCGCCGCCGAACATGTCGTCGCCACGAACAAAGCCGAAGGTTGGGACGCAAAACTGCGTGCGTCCGTCGTGATGAAGGAACTGCGCAAGGTGCGCAATATCCGCCCCGGTTTCCACAAGGGTTTCTGGTTCGGCCTGGTCAACGCCGGATGGGAAACGATCACCGCGGGGCTTTCGCCTTGGACATTGAAAAATCACGCCGACTGGTCGTCGCTGGAAAAAGTCGGCACCTACGAAGCGCCCCGCGCCGATAAAAGCGGGCAAGACTACATTGATCGCACCCTGCCCCCGCGCGATCGTCTCGCCTCGGTATACTTTGCCGCAACCGAACATGACGAAGACCAGCCCGTCCACCTGCACGTCGCCGATACCAATATCTGCGTCACGAAATGCGCGGTCGAATACAATAATCCGTGTACAAGATTCTGCCCCGCCGGCGTCTACGAGATGGTCGGCGAAGGCGCCGACAAACGCCTGCAGATCAACGCCGCCAACTGCGTGCACTGCAAGACCTGTGATATCAAGGATCCCTACCAGATCATCAACTGGGTTACGCCGGAGGGCGGGTCGGGGCCGAATTATCAGAACCTATGAGTAGGCAGATCAAATGAGCTCCGCGCGATTTGTAGCATTGGATGTCGAAACGGCAAATGCAGATATCGGATCAATTTGCCAAGTTGGCGTTGCCACCTTTGAGGATGGGTTGTGCGTGGATAGGTGGAGCACGTTGGTAGATCCCGAAGACGACTTCGATTACTACAATGTGGCGATTCACGGGATAACTCCAGAAACCGTCAAGGGCGCCCCAAAATTTCGCGAAATCGAATCTAAGCTTCGTCAACAACTTGAAGCAGACGTGGCAGCTTGCTACACGCATTTTGATCGTACGGCGATAAACCTCGCGTGCGAGCGATATGAAATTCGTCCTTTTGCGACGACGTGGCTCGATGTCGCACGGGTTGTGCGTCGCGCATGGCCACAGTTTGCGTTAAAGGGCTATAAGCTCAAGAACGTATCGAAGTTTCTCGGCATCAGCCTTGAATATCACCATAACGCTCTTTGCGATGCGCTAGCTGCAGGCGAAATCTTGACTGCCGCAATGCGCGAACAATCAATGTCAGTCACAGACTGGCTTGATCGCCTAAAGCAGCCACTCTCAAGCACTCCCAACAGCCCCATCGCGCAGGCTGGAAACCCAGAAGGCGTGCTGTTTGGCGAAAGCATTTGCTTCACTGGTCAGTTGAGCATGTCACGGCGAGATGCTGCTGCTTCAGCAGCAGCGGCAGGCTGTCATGTCACCGATGGCGTGACCAAGAAGACCACATTACTGGTCGTTGGCGATCAAGACGCACGCAAAGTCGGCAGCGATGGCAAGAGCGGCAAGCAGATCAAAGCCGAACAGCTGATTGCACAGGGGCAAGATATCCGTGTTGTCGGCGAGACAGATTTTTTGCGAGTTGTCGGCAC
>JANXVS010000093.1 GCA_025351555.1 Pseudomonadota bacterium
GGTCTGCATTGGCCTCATTGACTTCGATTACATACGCCGCACTCCCACAACCCCAAAAGCCCTTGCTGCGCAAGGGCTTTCGCCCCCTAAACTTAAGGGGGCTGAAGAGCGAAAACCAACCTCGGTATACTTTTGCAGAGACTTCCCAGACATATGGACATTTTCAAGATCTTTCAGCTCGAAGCCGCACACTGGCTGCCGCGCGTGCCGCCCGGGCACAAATGCGCGCGCATGCATGGGCATTCGTTTCGCATCGAAGTGCATGTGCGCGGCGAACCTGCGGCCGATACGGGCTGGGTCATGGATTTCGCCGAGGTGAAAGCCGCATTCGCCCCGATCTTCGAGCAGTTGGATCATCGCTGCCTCAATGAGGTCGCCGGGCTGGAAAATCCGACCAGTGAAATGCTGGCGATCTGGATTTGGAATGCCCTCAAGCCGGCGCTGCCGGCGCTGAACAGGATCGTCGTGCACGAGACCTGCACCTCGGGGTGTGCCTATGCCGGGCCCCAGGTCGCGGCATAGCGCAACTGCACCAAACCAGCGGGTTTGCGGCGCGCCGGAATCAATCACGCTATTGATAATAAATACTTTATTTTCATATATTTATATCTATAGCTTGGCCTGGATATTGGAATATGTTGCAACGCAACATATTTCGTTGTATAGTGCGCCCCACACTCCCACTCCACCGATGAGGGCACTATCATGTACGAGCAAATCAATTCGCAAGTCCTGGCGTTCAGCAAGAGCTTCGCCGACAACGCAATGAAGGCGCACAGCCTGGCCGTCGAAGGCTTCGAGCGCATCACTGCGCTGCAGCTCAAGACCC
This sequence comes from Pseudomonadota bacterium, assembly GCA_025351555.1. Lineage (GTDB taxonomy): Bacteria > Pseudomonadota > Gammaproteobacteria > Xanthomonadales > Rhodanobacteraceae > Rudaea. The sequence continues at coordinate 830 of JANXVS010000093.1, forward strand.
TGGAAAACCGCGTTTCGGCGACGGTTGAGTTCTTCTCCGAAGCCGCCGAAGTGCGCGATTTCGACGGCGTCAAGACGATGTGGCCGAAGGGCGTCAATCTGGTCAAGGAAACCTCCGAGAAGTTCTATGCGAACGGCCAGGAAGTTTTCGGCGTCAGCCTGAAGACCTCCGAAGCGCTGAGTCAGTTGGCCAAGGGCAGCATCGAAGCGGCCAACGACAACTTCACCAAGACGGTCAACGTGGCCAAGAAAGCCGCGAAGTAATCAACTAGAACCAGCACGAATACTTGCTGCGCGAGCTCCCTCCCCTCGAATTCCGCAGTGAGTTGTGGCCGGATGGTTTATCCATCCGGCTTTTTTTTATGGCCACGGACGGCCGGTATGCTGGAAATGCAGGAGCATTTTCCAGCGATGGCCATGGATGGAGCGAATGCCGTAGTGCAGGAGCACTATCGGCGAGCGATGACGTTCCCATCACGCGCCGATCGCAAATAGCGCGATCGTGCAGGCCAGACCGCCGGCCCAGATCAGACTGCGCAAGCTCGCCAGATCCGCCATATAACAAGCGCCGTAGGCCAATCGCAAGGCGATAAACGCCAACGCCAGCGCGTCGATTTTCCCTTGCGCCGCGCCCACCTGCTGTGCCACCAGCACGCCCGCAGCAAACGCCGGAAACGCTTCGAACGAATTCAGGTGCGCCCAGTTTGCGCGTTGCGCAATCCCGGTCATTCGCGCCTGGAAATCCCGCACTGCATGGTTGTTGAAGCGACGACGATCCAGGGTTTTCGCAATCGCGGTAAAGCCGAACGGCAATAGCGCCGCGATCAAGACGCACCAGTAGGAAATATGCACGGCAGGGCTCCTCATGGAAGGCCCTCATCATCCCCCACATCGCGGGTTTATGCCAAACTGCGCCGATAGCAAGCGGTCGTTCAACCATGCCCAGTCTGATCGTAACTTCGGGAGTTCTTACCGGACAGGTCTTCAGCTTCGCCGACAGTGCCGTGGTCGGCCGCGGTCAGTTTTCCGAGGTGCGCCTGAACCATCCGACGGTGTCGCGCCGGCATGCCTTGATCCGCAATAGCGGTCAAGGTTACGAAGTCAGCGATCAGGAAAGCGCCAACGGCACGCGTCATCGCGGCCAGCGTATTGAGCAGCCGGTGCGCGTCAACGATGGCGACGAACTGGAATTCGGCGAGATCAAGACGATCTTCCGCAGTGCAGCGAGCGAGCATTCGTCGCTGCACTCGGTGACCGCCACGGAAGACAATGCCACGCGCGCGCGCGCGGCGGTCGACAAGAATGTTCTCGCGGCGTCGACACCGGAGACACCAGGATTGCGCGAACTGCTCGCACGCCTGAAACTTTTCTGCGTCTTGGGCGCGCTCGCACGCCACGAACAATCCCTGCGCGAGCAACTCGGACAGGCGCTCGACGCGCTCCTGGCCGCGTTTCCACAAGCCAGCCGCGCCGCCATCTACAGTCGTGTTGCCGCATCCGATCACCTGTCGCTGATCGCACAGCGTTCGAGCGCATCGGCGGGTGCCGAGTTCGCGCAGGTCGAAGCCTTCCTGGGTGAGGCGCTGCGCCTGCAGGGCGGGATCAGCGTCACCGATGCCGCCAGCCGCGATGCGCTCGCCGCGCGTCTGCGCTCCAACGCGCTGCCGGCCGCATTGCTGGGCATGCCGCTGCGGCTCGGCAAGGACGTGCTCGGCGTGCTCTATCTGGATAGCCGCGACAACGAACACGCCTGGCGTGCCGCCGATCACGAGTTGTTTGCCGGGATCGCCGGACAACTGGCGTGGATGATGGCTGCGCAACAGGCGCAATCGCCGGAGCGCGCGATCGAAGCGCACGATCTGGCCCTGGCGCGGCGCATCCAGCAGCGCTTTCTACCGCAATCGCCACCGACCATCGCCGGCTACCGCATCGCCGACAGTTATGCCGCTGCTCGCGTGATCGGCGGCGATCACTACGATTTCTTCAACTATCGCGACGGCCACGCCGGACTTGTGATTGCCGATGTCTCCGGCAAATCGGTATCCGGAGCACTGTATATGGCGCGCCTCAGCGTGCAAGTGCGCATGATGGCGCGCCATCTGGCCGGCCCGGTGGAATTGCTGTCCGGCTTGAACCGCAAGCTCTATCAGGAACTGGAGCCTGGCATGTTCGTGACCATGCTCGCCGCCATGCTCGATCCGGAATCCGGCAACATGGAATTCGCCTGCGCCGGGCATCCATCACCGCTGCTGCGCGCGGCCGATGGCAACGTGAGCGAACTATCCGAACCCGGCGCCCTGCCGCTTGGCGCGATGGCCGATACGGCGTTCCATCCGCATACCGTCACCCTCGCGCCGGGCAGTTGCGTGCTGTTCTACACCGACGGCCTGGATGAGGCACACAATGATAAAAAGGAACTTTTTGGAAAAGAGCGCATTGTACAAACGCTGCGTGAGAGCAATGGCGGCGCCCAGGACGCGCTCGATGCGTTGCTCGCGGATGTCGCGCGTTTCGCCGGCGGCGAACCGCAAAGCGACGACCTGACCCTGATCACGCTGTCGCGCGACCGCAAGCGCTAGCGCTTGCCGCCAAACAAACCGCGCAGCTTGCCGAGAACGCCCACTGCAGGTGACGGTACGGGAGCAGCTGGCGCCGGCCTGGATGGCGCCGCGGGCGCCACCTTGACACCCGTCGCCGGTTTGGCTGCTGCCATCGGCTTGAGTCCGAGCAGAATCGCCGCCGCACGCGCCAGTTCCGCCGCCTGCACGTATGGCGCCGTCATATTGGCCTTGATGCCCATCAAGGCCGCGGCCCTTTGCCCGAGACTGGCCTCGGGTCTGGCTTGCGCCGCCTTGGGCAAGGCGGCAGCGCGATCGGGAAAAATCGCGAACAGCTTGCTGAATCCGGCAACATCGAATACTTGGGTAACGGCCGCGTTCAATCCGCACAGGCGCAAGCTGCCCTTGCCCCCGTCCAGCTGTTTGGCCAGGCTCAGCAGCACACGCAATCCTGCGCTGCTGACATAGCCGATGCCGGACAGATCGATCAGGAATTCGCGTTCGCCCGCGGCAAGCAGATCCTGCAGCGCCAGTTCGACATCCACCGCGGTTTCGGTATCCAGGCGGCCGCTCAGCGCGAGCAGCCTGACCGTGCCGATTTGCTCCTGTTGGATCTCGATCGCCACTGGGCCTCAACCTTCGCGGAAAACGAAACGCGCCGCGCCGATCTGGATGACGTCTTCGTTGGCCAACGGTCGCTCGCGTACCTTTTCCGCGTTCACCCGCGTGCCGTGTTTGCTGCCCAGATCAACCAGGGTGAATCCGGCCATGCTCACGGTGATCTGCGCATGTTTGGGGTCCACGCCTGGCCCGCCGATGCGGATGTCATTGCCCGTATCCGCGCCGATACTCATGGGTTTCAGGCTCAAGGTGTAGGTTTGTTTGCCGGCCTCCGGATTCTGCGGTACCAGCCGCGCCGCGCGGAATATTTGGGTCGAGCCGTCGCCCGGCGGCGGTGGTGGTGGCCGCGGCTTCGGGGCATCGGCGTCGGGAATATTGATCGCGGACATGACCTGGGTCTTGCCCGGCGGCGCATCGCCGACAATCGTCTGCACCTCGTGGGTGCGCGCCTGCGCGGCGGCAAGATCCATCCCCGTAAGTGTTGCGGACTTGTTCGTGATCGCTTCTTCCCGAGCCGGCATAGCCGGTTGTGGCGGCAGTGCAGATTCCAGCTCGCTCTCAGTGTGGAAGGCTTCCAGAAAGCGCGCTTTCAATTCCAGCGCGCGCGCGCGCGCTTCGGACTTGTCCTTGACGCTGGTTTCGATCGCCTTGATCCGCCGCTGGAATTCCTTGTCATCGAATTCACCGAGCTTGTTACGCAATTCCAGTTCCTGCTGGTCGAGCTTTACCGCTTCGTGATCAGCCTCGAAGCGATCGAGCAAACCGCGCAAGCGCGCATACTGGTCGCGCGCGGCCTGCTTGAGCGGACTGGCCTGCTGCTCCAGCCCTTGCACGCGTTGCTCATAGTCGCCGCGCACGCGCAGATACACGGCCGTGGCGACGCTGGCTTTGAGTTCATCCATCGCCGCCAGGCGTTCACTGAGCTGATCCTGTTCCAGCTTCAGGGTCTTGAGTGAATCGATCGCAGACAGATCAATGGCGCCCAGCGCCTCCTGCCATTCATTGTCCTTGCCTGCCATGTTGCTCTCCGATCTGCCTATGCAATAACCAATTCGACTTCGACTGAGCCAAAGCGCAGCGTGTCGCCAGGTTTGAGAGCCATGGACGCGCCTGGATTCATGCGTTCACCGTTGACGAACGTGCCGTTGGCGCCGCCCTCGTCGCGCACGAAGTATAGTGCGCCCTGCCTGAGAATTTTTGCGTGGCGGCGACTCAAGCTGCGATTGGTATCGAATGCGCCGAGATCGATCTCGGGCGTGACGCCGGTTACCGGATCGGCACGGCCAACGAGGAATTCGTTGCACGCCGCATCCAGTGGCAGGATCTGTCCGCCGGCCACATGACGCAGCACCATGTGTTGCGGCGCCGATGCAACAACGGGTTCGGACTTGGCCACCGGCGCGGCGGGTACCGGCTCACGCGCGACCGGCGGCCGGGGCGCAGGCGCTTGGGCACGTGGCGCTGCCGATGCGGCCTTGGCTTTCATCAGTTCGGTCTGCGCTTCGTGCATGCGCTGTTCCGTGCGGCGCTGGCGCGCCACCATCTTGCGCATGATGCGCACCGCGATTTCCACATTTTGCCGCAGCACATCGGCGAACGCCGCGCGCTCGATCCGCAGCATGCGGCTAGCGGTTTTCGCCAAGGCGGTGACGCCGCGCGGCTGCTCTTCCAGCATTGCCGTCTCGCCGAAGAAATCGCCGGGGCCAAGGCTGTCCACGACCTCGTCGCTGCCGCTCTGGCGGACAATATCGATCTGGCCGGATTCAATGATGTACATGTCGCTGCCGGCATCGCCTTCCTTGTACACCGCAGCGCCGGCAGGAACTTCGATAAACGGATCTTTGGCGTTGCTCATCGACACGCATATCCACGAAAGGGTGGGCTGGTGGGCCTTGCCGCCCGAATTGGCGATTATGCCGAGCGGCGCACAGCCGCCGCAACCGCGAAGACCATGCGTCGTCGCGAAACCATTCACAATCGGTCACGGTTGGCGTACGTATAGTGCACCAATGTCCATACTTGGTTCCCGCTTCGCCTTGCTCTTGGCCCTGGTTGCTGCCGATGCCGCAGCTGTCCAGAGCGTGGTGCTGCCCGCCTGGGTGTGTGCACATCCGGATGCGATTTATGTCGGCGGGTTTGAATCCGGCCAGATCGCGGTACCGCACAATCCGTCCAATGGCAGCGGCGGGGCGTTTCCGGGGAGCCAATCGCGTGTCCTGCACATCAGCGGCCTGGGCTCCGGGACGCAAACCTATTATCTGTACTTGCCAAGTGACTACACGCCGGCGCACTCGTGGCCGCTGATTCTCGCGCTGCATGGGGTTGCTCCCTATCCCGGCACGAGCTACGCAATGGACGTGCGCGATACGTGGGCGCAGGTCGCAGCGACCGGACACTTTATCGTTGCCGCGCCAGTTGCGGACCAGGTGATCGACGTCAATGGCCAATCCGGAGTTTCCTGGCTGATGCCGCCGACCTTCGGACCCAACGATTACACCTTGTTCGCCGCCGTGCGTGCCGATCTTGAAGGCGCCTACAACATCGAACGCACACGTCTTTACGGTTGGGGATTCTCCTCGGGCGGACATGTGATGCACGCCTTGGGACTCGACAAGTACAGCAGCGTTTTCAATGCGTCGACCATGGCCGCCTACAGCGTGAGCGCCGGGGCTCTGGCCGGCGAGGCGTGCAAAGGTTTGTCGGATACCGAATGCAGCCAACTGCTGGCGAGCCTGCCGCGGAAAATTCCGGTGGATATCCATATCGGCACCAGCGACACCTATATTTATCCCTATGCGCAGAGCGACCACGCGCGTTTTCTCTCCCAAGGATGGGTCGATAGCCAGACGATTTTCTACACAGCCTTCAGTGCCAACAATGGTGACCACAACTATTACCCGACCGACCTGCAGCAGGCCTGGGGCAATCTTTGCCCGCAGGCCGTGACTCCATAACGCCCGTTGTACAGACGCTGGCGTATGATCCTTTGCCTTGGGCACGTCGGAGTCAATTTATGCGGCGCTGGGGCCGATTCGGTATCTTGCTGCTGGTGGCCATGATTGCCTGGATTCCTGCATGGGCCGGCGATCTGGTGATTTACGACGATGCACTGCAAAACAGCTTCGTTGACAATTCCTACACCATCCCCAGTGTCACCGTAGACTTCGCCAGCATCGCACAGGTTCATAGCGGCACGCATTCAATCGCTTTTACCGCCAACGGCAATGATGCGGTGAAACTGGCGAATAACGCGCAACTGTTCGACACGGCCTCTTACCCGCGCCTGCATTTTTGGTTCTACGGAAGTTCGGCTCAATGCCAAGGCTTGGACATCATTCTCCAGCGTAACAACGCCGGCAACGACGTTAACGTCGCCAGCGGTGCGCTAAGCGCATACGCAACCTGCAATGCCATCGTCAACGGACAATGGCTGGAAATCACTGCAGATTTTACCGCCAGCCCGATGAGTTACAACAGCACCTACGACCGTATCTCGCTGTTCAACCACAACGGCGCAGCGTTCGGCCCGGTGTACTTCGATGATCTGTCACTGTTCGCGCCGCCGCCAGCCAACGATCTGATCTTCGAGAATGACTTCGAGAACCATTCGTTGCCGCCACCACTTTGCGGCGTGATCGACCAGAAATGGGTCACCGTCGGCTCGATGGTCAGCGACAACTTCACGTGGTGCGACTCGGCGGGCCAGCACCGCAGTGCCGCGCTGGCGCATAACGACGACCCGGCCGGCCCCGGCGGTTCACGCGGCGGCGACTTGCGCGAGTTCCGCTACGAAACCGTCGGCGGCACCCGCGTCGTTTCGGCGCCGGCGCGGGATCACGGTGGCTTCGGCTACATCGTTTCGCACTCGTTGACGAACATTGCGGGCTGCGACGATTCCGATCTTGGACACTTGTCGCCCGGCACATCCTGGACACTGGTCTTCGAAGGCCGGCACCACGCCATTTTTCGCTTCCAGCAGAACTACCGGCGCTACTGCACGCTGAACGGGCCCGCGCACACATATTACGTCCCGGTAACGATCGACTGGATCTTCAGCTCTGGGCGCGACAACCCGGTCTGGGCCATTACTTATGACATGCAGGGCAGCGGCGCCGCCGCCGACGTACTCGCCGACGATTCGCGCGCACCGTACGGGACGATGAACATCGACGGCAGCACCGGGCTCTACATGGACAACGACATCGCCGGCGTCTCCTGGGGAGACCGTTACGCCTATTCCACAACGACCTCGCCCGCAACGCCGAGCAGCAGCTGGACCTGGTCGGGGGCGAACACGGTTCCGTTCGTGGACTTGTGGACGGTCGGTGCGGACGCGTCGATGGGCTTGGCGCAGACCCAGACGATGGATCAGCAGGATGCCGGCGGAGGTCGCCAGCCATACGGTGCCGGGACATACGACGTTAGCAGCTATTGGGGAAAGACCAGTGGCGACGGCCAAGCTTGTCCGAATGGCGCCTATGACCAGCAGTTGGGCCTCGCGCACAACGTGCCTTGCCTCGGTTATTGGCCGTACCAGCTAGTCAGCTTCAACTATTATTTGAACATTACCCAAACGACGAATGACGCACAGATGACCTGGGGCACGCAGTACGGCTTCCTGGGACAATCGGCATACGATCTGCACGACAAGACCCTGCCCCCCGGCAGCACGGCATCTGGGTATCCCAAGAAAAGCTATTCAGTCTACATCGTGCTCGGACCGCACAGCACCGGCCCGGTCGCTGCTCAAGTCGGGCAAGTCGAGACGGCGCAGACGCTGACACTCAGTGCCGCAATCGGCAGCGTTGTCAGTAACGGCCCGGCCGGAGTCAACCGCGCGGATACGGTGAACTACGTGCCTGCCGGCTACAACCATGTCTACGGCGCGCTGGCATTTGCCGCCAGCGTCGGCAACCAGCTTGACGCGAACATCGCGGTCGGCAGCGGCACGCTGAAAAAACCCTTGCTGATTCTGAACAACTACGGCAGCGGTTATCCAACCAGCGTAAAGCTCAACGGCACGGCGTTGATGGTCGATGTCGATTACTTTCCGTCGCTGCGCGTGGGCGCCAACGAGCTTTGGATAACATTCAATGGTGATCTGAGCGGCCCCAACAACCTTATTCAAATCATTCCCTGATTTGAAACGGCATGGATGCCGGCTTTTCGCATAGCCGACAGCGTTGGCCTGTATGGCTACCGCAAGGTCAAACTGCGTCCCCATCTCAGTCAGCTTTGTCTTGCGGCCGCAAACCGCCGATTGCTATAATCGACAACCCGCGCAACCGGCTTGGAAGCCGGATCGCGCCGCTGACCCTGAAGTCCAAACCAAGGCTGTCCGATGCGAAGGTATACCGCTGCCGGCTTGGCGCTGGCTGTGTGCATTACTGCCGCGCGGCGGCGGGGTTGAAAGGGTGAAGCGGGTGGATTTGCGCGGTGTATCGCTGGCGTGGGTTTTGTGCGCGGCGCAAGCCGCGACAACGCTTGTCGCGGTGATCGTCGTCGCAGTGATGTGGGGCAAGGCGGCAGCGATGGCGGCTGCGTTTGGCGGCATTGTGGTCGTGGTGCCCGCGCTGTATTTCGCGTTCAGGGTTCATCCGCGTCGCGGTGCAACGGAAGCCAAGCAGGTACTCGGTGCGTTTTACCGGGCGGAATTGGGAAAGCTGTTGTTGACGGCGCTGTTGTTTTTCATCGGCGCGCGGTGGTTTGGTGCGCACTTTGCGCCACTGATGCTGACTTGCGTGGCGTGTCTGGCCATGAATTGGCTGGTGCTGGCATTTGCGGCAATCGACTAGGTTGTTTCAGGCTGGCTGTTTTCAGAATCAAACGGATCACTTTCGAACATGGCGACTGAAGGCGCTCACGACACCAGCAGCTACATCCTGCACCACTTGACTAACCTCAAGCTGGATCTGCATACGATGCGCATTGATCCGGAAGCCACCGGCTTCTGGGTGCTGCACCTGGATTCGATGGTGTTCTCGGTCGTGCTCGCGGCCATTTTCCTGGTGATGTTTGGTATTGCCGCGCGCAAGACCACCAGCGGCGTCCCCGGCAAATGGCAGAACTTCATTGAGTTATGCGTGGAGTCCGTCGACAGCCAGGTCAAAGACGCATACCACCACGGCGCCGCGTTCGTGGCGCCGATGGCGCTGGCCGTGGGCTTCTGGGTGTTCTTCATGAATTTCATGGATATGCTGCCGGTCGACTTGCTACCGGCGGTTGCCAGCGGCCTTGGTGTCGATCACCTGCGCACCGTGCCGTCGACCGATCCAAACGTCGCCATCGGCATGTCGCTGACAGTCTTCCTCATCGCGTTTGGCTACAGCTTTGTCGCCAAGGGCGTCAAGGGCGTCGGCGCGGAATTCCTGTTTCACCCGTTCAGCGCCAACAATATTCTGGTCAAGATTCTGTTGATGCCGCTCAACTTCCTGCTCAAGTGCGTCGAAGAACTGGCCAAGCCGATCAGTCTGGGTCTGCGACTGTTCGGCAACATGTACGCGGGCGAGATGATCTTCATCCTGCTTGCCAGCTTCACGCTCAGCCTGGGCATGCCGGAAGCGGCGACTACGACCAATTTTGCCGCGTTGCTTGTTTCGGCCGCGTTGATGGTATTGACCGTTTTTCTTTTCGCCCAAGGAAAAGGCTTGCTCGCGCTCGCCTTGCTGATCGGCATCCCGGTCATTGGCCTTTTCGGATGGCTGCCCGCG
>JANXVS010000105.1 GCA_025351555.1 Pseudomonadota bacterium
CTGGCGCTTCAATCGTCGTTTTCGCTTACGCGAACTTGTGCCGCGATTGCTCCGAGCCATGATTCTCTGTGGCCCTTGCGCAGAGCCGATTCTGCGTCAAACGAGCAATTTTTTAAGCTGAGGAACGAAGCTAATCAGGAAGCCTTTTCGAGTAGCTGCGTCATGGAACTCTCCAAATGCTAAAGCCCAATTCTACACGCCAACCGTACAAGCAGCCTCTACTAAGGTATTCAAGCGGAGCCTTGCTTGATCTCAAACGGATGATGGGCCAGATCGTGCTGGGCCAACGCAACGCCTTCGAGTTCCACCCAGGCATGGGCGTCGAATACGCCGTCCTGCGTGCGCACGCCGAGTTTGAGTTGCGGATCCAGGCCACGCCGTCGCAGCAGCCAGTACAGCAGCAGCGACTGGCGCAGGCAGGTTGCCTTGATCACGCCGTGACGACCGGCGATGGATGCCAGATTGGCCCGAGCGTGGGCTGCGGAGAGGTCACTGGGGCTGGCGCGTCGCGAACCGGCGTGCCGGGAATGACGTTCGAGCCAGCGCTGGGTTCGCTGATAATCGAACAGTCGCAATGCCGCTTCGATCAGTGGCAGGGCAAGCACCATCGCGACCAGATCAGCGCGCTGCGATCCGGTCAACATCAGCCAGCCACGGGTGCGCCCAGCCATGCTCAGAGCGCGCCTTCGGAGGGTTCAGTGTGGTGTGCTAGCGTTGGATTCATGGGATGGGCGATATAGTCGAGCAAAAGCGGTGCGTGTAACGCGCGCGCCGTAGAGTTGCATGGTAGCCGAATGCCTGTCGACCGGCGCGTTAGAGCCGCTTCTAGCTGTGGTGGTATCATCGACTCATGAAATCACGCGCGATAGAAAAACAAGCTCTCGAACTTCCGATTGATGAGCGAGCGAAACTTGCTCAGCGCCTGCTAGAGAGCCTTGACAATCTGTCGGAAGATGAGGCCAATAGACTGTGGCTTTCTGAGGCTGCGCGCCGTGCCCGTGAAATTGACGGTGGCAAGGTCCGCCTCGTTAAGTCGGAAGAGCTGGAACGCCGGGTGCAGGCACGGCTGAAGTGAATTATGTGCTCCATCCAGAGGCGGCGCTGGAGCATGAAGAGCAAGTCGCCTACTACGAAACGCGCACAAGCGGGCTCGGCCGGCGTTACCACGCTGCGTTTCGCTCAGCGCTGCTCAGGGTTTGTGAGGTGCCACACCGTTATAAGGTCGTTCAAGTGCCGGGAATTCGCTGTGTGTCACTTCGCGGCTTTCCTTGTCGCAAACGTCCGAGCTACTGGTCTGGGCGGCTCTAATTCACTCATGCGATGGCTATCGCGCCGCAGCATCGTGGCAGCAAGCAGCCGCTTGCGTTGACTACTGACATGCAGCAGCCAAACGCCCACGACGATCTGCGGTTCCTGCGCAGCCAGCTCGCGCCATACCACCGCATCATGGTCTTGGCCATTCTCCTGATGCTGGCCGAAAGCGTGGTGTCGCTGAGCATGCCGTGGTTTGCCGGCCGCGTCGCGCAGGCCCTGCTTGCGGGACACATTCCCGATGGGCTGCTGCTGGCGTGGCTGGGCGTACTGGCCGTGCAATGCGTGTTTTCGTTCGCCGACGGCGTCATGCTCGGCGGCATCGGTTTGCAGGTGATCGCCGACCTGGGCACCCGCGTGTACGACCATCTGCAGGCGCTGCCATTGCGCTGGCATCAGGATCGCCGGCGCGGTGCAGTTCTGGCGCTGCTGAGCAACGATGTGTGGCGGATCAGCGGGTTCATGACCGAGACCCTCGTCCCGTTGCTGCCGTTGCTGTTCATCTGCGCCGGCGCGCTGATCATGCTGTTGCGGATCGATGCGCGGATCGGCCTGGCGATTGCCGCGGCGATTCCTTTGTTCGTGATCGCGCTGCGGCTGCTGACGCGCCAGTTGCGGCCGCTGGCGGATGCGAGTATCCGCGAGGACGCGCTGAAAACCGCGATCGCTGAACAAAACCTGGCCACGCTGCCGATCATCAAGGCCTATACGCGCGAGGACGACGAGTCCGCGCGCTATGCGACGCAGAGCCGCAAGGTGCGCGAACTGGAAATGCGCCAGTTGCGGCTGTCCGCGCTGCTCTCGCCGGTGGTGCGCTGGGTCATGTCCGCCGCCGTGCTGCTGCTATTGTGGCTGGGTGGCCGCGGCGTGGCGGCCGGAACCCTGAGCACGCCAAACTTGGTCAGCCTGTTGCTCTACGGCATGTTGCTGACCCAGCCGGTCAGCCAGCTCGCCAACGTATATGGGCGCGTGCAGACCGCGCGCGGTTCGGCACGGCGATTGATGGAGGTACTCGATGAACCCGCCGAAGCCGACAGCGGCGGCCGTGAACTCGTCGACGTGCGCGGCGAGATCGCGTTCGAGTCGGTTGCCTATATCTATCCCGGCCGCGTAGCGGTTTTCGAGGCGCTGGATTTGTGCATACGCGCGGGAGAAACGGTGGCGATCACCGGCCACAATGGCGCCGGCAAGAGCACCCTGATGCATCTGCTGATGCGCTTCGTCGATCCACAATCCGGCCGCATCACGCTCGATGGCGTGGATCTGCGTGAACTGTCGCTGCGTAATCTGCGTTCGCACATAGGACTGGTTACCCAGCATGTGCTGCTGTTCAACGCCTCGGTCGCGCATAACATCGGCTATGGACGCTTGCGCGCGACCGCGGAACAGATCGAGCAGGCCGCGCGTGCGGCGCGTGCGCATGAGTTCATCGCACGGCTGCCACAGGGCTACGACACGGTGATCGGCGATGAAGGCGTGCGGCTATCGGGCGGGCAGAAGCAGCGCATCGCGCTCGCACGCGCATTGCTGAAAGACCCGGCAATCCTGATCCTTGACGAAGCCACCGCGATGTTCGATCCCGACGGCGAGCGCGATTTCATCACCGAGTGCCACGAATTGTTAAGCCGCAGGACGGTCTTGATGATCACGCATCGCCCGGCGAGCCTGGCGTTGGCGGATCGCGTGCTGCGGCTGGAGTCCGGTTGCCTTGCCGAGATCACGAAGTCCCTGTAAGTGCCATGGCTTTGCTGGTACGCTGGGCTTTGGCTGGATCCACCGTGGGTCTGGCATCGAGCATGCAGTTTGTTGGTCGGCGGGCGCGACACCGCGCAGGCGAGACCTGTCGCGAAGGGGTAACCCGAGGGCCATGTTGTTTGCGAATACCGACATCGTCCTGGGCCTGGGCGCGTTCTCTGTGACGCTGGCGGGCGAGTGCCTGCTCATGCCCCTGGCGCGGCGCTGGGGTCTCCTGGACCATCCTTCCGGGCGTAAGGACCATGCGTCGCCTACGCCGATGACCGGCGGCATCGCGATGCTCGCGGGCGTCCTGCTTGCGGGGCTTTTCCTGGTTGGCGACGCTGGCCCCGCGTCGCTCGGGTTCAGCCTGTCGGCAATCATCGTGATAGCCCTGGGTGCGCTCGACGACAAGTACGATTTGCCGTGGAAATTGCGCATCAGCGTGCAATCGATTGGCGCGCTGGTGATGGTTTATGTCGGTGGTATTCGTATCGAGCAACTCGGCGACATTTTCGGTTTGGGCGTCGGATCCCTTGGCGCGCTGTCAGTACCATTCACCGTGTTTGCCACGGTTGGTGTCATCAACGCGATCAATATGATCGACGGGGTCGATGGACTGGCCGGACTGCTCGCGCTGTGCGCGTTTGCCATGCTCGAGGCAGCGGCGTTGTATTCAGGTAATGGATCGGTCGCGCACCGCGTGCCGATTCTAATCGGTGCGGTTGCTGGTTTTCTTGTCCTGAATTTGCGTTTTCCCTTGCAGCCTCGCGCCCGAATATTCATGGGTGACGCAGGTAGCGGTTTTCTCGGTCTCGCCATTGCCTGTTTCGCCATAAGGCTGACGCAAAACCCCGCGCATCCGGTGAGTTCGGTGCTGGGTCTTTGGCTGATTCCGGTCCCTCTCGTGGATTGCCTGGTGTTGATGGTTCGCCGTTGGCGCAACAAGCAATCTCCATTTGCCGCGGATCACAACCACGTACACCATTTGATGATGGAGGGCGGGTTCGGCCCCACGCAGGCGGCCTTTGCGCTCGCGCTGTTCACTTGCGTGTGCGGTTTATTGATCGGACTACTGCTGCGTTTGCACGTGCCGCATCTGCTGTTGTTGCTCGCGTTCATCGGACTCTGCGTGCTCTGGTATCGGTTGAGTTCTCCGCGAATCCGGCCGATACGATTTTTTCGCTGGCTGCATTCGATGACAACCTCGCGCAGGCGCATGGTTGCGCCGTCGACACAGCCTGCCGAGCCCGGCGGGGAGGCACCGTAGCTGCCATGCCACACACATGCTCGGTCGCCTCAAGTACTGCCGTCGTGAGACGTCTTGCAGTCCATCGACATGCTTGACCTGCATTGCCATATTCTTCCCGGCATCGACGACGGTGCAGCCGATCTGGAGACGTCACTCGAGATGGCGCGAATAGCCGTCAATGATGGCATTCAGACGATAGCGTGCACGCCGCATATCTATCCGGGCATGTACGAGAACACGGCGACCGGCATTCGCGCGGCCATCGCTGCATTGCAGCTGGAACTCGACCAGCGCGGCATTCCGTTGCGTTTGCTTGCAGGCGCGGACGTGCATCTGGAACCCGGTCTGGCCGGCAGCATCAAGGCAGGGCGGGTGCCAACGCTCGCAGGCTCGCGCTACTTGTTGCTCGAACCGCCGCATCATGTTGCGCCGCCCCGGTTCGAGGAGTCGGTCTTTGAATTGATGGTTGCCGGCTACATACCGGTTATCACGCATCCCGAGAGGTTGTCTTGGATTGAAGATCACTACGAGGTATTCGGGCGTCTCGTGGAAAGGGGTGCATGGATGCAAGTGACCGCGGGAAGCGTCACGGGCCGATTCGGTCGCAGGCCCAAATACTGGTCCGAGCGGATGCTGGATGATGGATTGGTGCATATTCTTGCCACGGACTCCCATCATCCAAAGAAGCGCCCGCCGCTTTTGGCTGAGGGGCGCCAAGCCGCAGCGATTCGCGTGGGCGAACAAGAAGCTGAACGGCTTGTTGTCTCTCGTCCGCAAGGCATTGTCGACAACCTTCCGCCAGAGCACGTGCGCTTGCTTCGCAATCAAAAACAGGGGCTGTGGCCGCGTGGTGGTTTTTGGAAATCCATGCTGGGTAGGACATAATGCACAGCATGAATGGTAGACAAGCATGAGTTCCAGGCTATTGCGCTTTTGCATTGCACTTCTGGTTTCTGTCCTGCTGCTCGGTTGCAGTGCCGGTCCCGCAGTGCCCAGGGCCAACGTAAACGGCGCATCGCTTCCGCCGCCCGATACGACAAACTCTGCCGGTGCGTATCAGGGTGGCACGGACTATCGCGTCGGCGCGCAAGATTTGCTCGAGATCACGGTTTTCGGCGTGCCGGACCTCAACAGGGCGGTGCGCGTGAACTCCAACGGCCAGATTTCGCTGCCTCTGATCGGCGGAATACATGCTGGCGGGAAGACAATCCCGGAGCTCGAGCAGACCATCGGCGAAATGCTTTCCAAGTTGTACCTGCAAAACCCGCAGGTCACGGTTTTCGTCAAGGAGTTCACCAGCCAACGCATTACCCTCGAGGGCGCGGTCAAGACTCCGGGCATCTATCCGATCACCGGCAAGACGACCTTGCTTCAAGCCGTGGCGATTGCCGGCGGGCTCGATCCGCTGGCCGATTTGAGCGGTGTCGTTTTGTTCCGGCACGTTCAGGGGAAGAAAATGGCGGCGGTGTTCGACATGAAAAAGCTTGAAACAGGGCAGCTGGACGACCCGCAGGTTTTTGGCGACGATGTCATCGTGGTTGAACAGTCGGGAAGCAAGACTGCTCTACGGCGATTCATCGAAACCATCCCCGTGATCGGGTTGTTCCTCTTGGTTCTGTAGAAATTGGCTGACGCAACACGTCGATGGAAAACGCCCATGCAAGATGACAGATTTCCCGCTGCGCCGATGAGCGGCGAACCACGTCTGCCTGTGCCAGGTCAGCACTCGTGGACGGAAACGCGCATCGCTGCCGCTCCTAATCGACCACAAGTCCTGGTGCCCAAGCTCTCGGATCAATCGCGCGGCGATGACCCCAGCGTGATCGATCTGCGTGCCTACTGGTTGGTGCTCCTCAAGCGCCGCTTTCAGATTCTTGGGGTCGCCTCGGCCGTTGTCGCGCTAGCATTGCTCTGGACATTGGTGACTCCGTCGATCTATCGCGCCACTGCCATCCTGCAGATCGAGGCTGAATCGATGCAGGTGATGCCAGCGCAAGGCATTACGCCAATCCAGGGCGGCTATGACTTTGACTATTACAATACCCAATACGAATTATTGAAGAGTCGTGCACTGGCGGAGCGCGTAGCTGAGGACCTGAATCTGGTCGGTAGCGACATCTTCAAACGCCTGCAGGTCCCGCCGTTGAGCCAGCGCTTGCGCCAGGTGTTGCGGCTTGGGACGCCGAGTCAGCCCAGCGCGCAAAGTGGCGCCAGCAAAAGCGACGGGCAGGGCGCCGATACTCAAGCCTCCGAGCTGCGCGTCGCGGCGAGCCTGGTTCAAAGTGGGCTGCTCATAACGCCCGTGCGCGATACACACCTGGTGAGAATTAATTACGACAGTACCCTTCCATCCTTCGCTGCCAGCGTTGCCAATGCGACGGCTGACGGGTTCATTGCCTCAAGTCTGGATCGTCAACTAGGTGCCTCTTCGTATGCCAAGAAGTATCTGGAGGATCAACTGGCGCAGTTG
>JANXVS010000106.1 GCA_025351555.1 Pseudomonadota bacterium
CTTCTTTTCGCCCCACTCAATGTACTTGCCAGCCCATGTGCCCTTGAGCTTGGCCTTGGGTTCGCCGACCAGCAGGATCATGCGTCCGCATTCCTCAGCGCGCGCGATGTAGCCTTTGACTTCCATCAGGCTGTGCACTTCCGGCTCGAGATAGCAGCTCTCGATCGGACGCAACTCTGCGTACTTCTCGCCGCAGCGCACCAGCTTGCTCGCGCCGCTGTCGACGTCGCGGCGCGCCACGCCGTATTCGCGCTCGAAGGCAGCTGCGTCCGCGGTTTTTGTTAGGCAGTCATCGCTGACATCCTTGGGGTAGAAAAAGCCGTCGTTGCCCGACTTCACACCGAAGCGAATTTCAGCCAGCTCGCCCAGTGGCACAAAGCGGTCGCCGAACGCGTCGACCAGATCGAACCACAGGTCCGGCGCGCGCAGCGGGATGCCCCACTTGCCGCCGAAATACTCGCCCTCGATTGTGGAACCACTGTCTTCGTCCTCGCCGCCGCCCTCCAGCCCGCGCATCATCCGCCCCAGCGCGATGCCGTCGGCCAGCAACTCACCCTGCGTCACCAGCCGCGCGCGGTAGCGGACGTTTACGGCGTTGCGGTCCAGCGCAAGCAGTTCGTCGCGCAGCGCATCGGCCGCAGCGACCGCGCCGGCGGTGGTGCCGTCGTGCGCCATCAGATCGGCCACCGGCTGGCGCAACTGCACGAAGCGCACGCGGGTTGGCGGCGCGCGCATCCGCATCGACGCAACGCTGCAACAGAGTGACCACGGTGGCAACCCGCGCGCCGACGAACCACGGCTCATCGAAGCTCTCGATCACGGCTACGATGCGGAAGTGCTGCAGCAGCCACGCCTGCAGCCTGAAGCCGTATTCGACATCGAGCCACTGGCTGGAAGTCAGTAGGCATAGCCAGCCGTCGGGTTTGAGGAAGCTGGTCGCGTGCGGCCAGAAATAGCAGTGCAGGTCGCTGCGGCCGGTGAGGTCGGCGCCCATCTCGCGCTTGACCAGCGCACGGTAGTACTCCTTGGTGCCGGGTTTCGGGCCGTGCTTGCGTTCGGCCTTGTCCTTGGGTTTCCAGGACTTGATCTCCTCCTGACGCACGTAGGGCGGATTGCCGACGACCGCATCCAATCGCGGGATGACGATGTCCCGTTGCTGCGCGTTGCCCAAGCCACCGCTGGTCAGGTGCGACGGCAGGCTGATGAAACGCTTCTGCGGCTGCACGTCGAAAAAATCGCTGCGGGCGATACGCGGATAATTCTTGTCCTGTACCAAGTCGCGGGTAGCGAGGTTGATCGTAGTCAGGTGGGTGGCGAACAGAGAGACATCGACGCCATAAAGATCGCTGAGCAGTTCCGCATGCCCGCGCCCGGGCGCTAGCTCGCGTTTGCGCGCGTAGGCGCGCACGAGAAACGTGCCGCCGCCGCAGGATGGATCAAGAACCGATTCCTCGCCAGTACGGATACAAAAGCTGTTGATCAGGTCGACTACTTCGGCGCGGGTGTAGAACTGGCCGTACTTGTGCCGCTCTTCCGGGCTGATCAGGCGCTCGAAGATGCCGCCGATGACTTCGTAGTCGAGCTTGGAGAAATCGAAATCATGGATCTCTTCGATCAGCACGCGCCAGTAATCGACCGCGGCGTCGGCATAGAACGGAATCCGCACACCGAGCCCAGCGTGGTCTTCGCCGAATACCGTCTCGTAGTCGCCGGTAACCTTCTTGGCCTTGTCGAAGTAGCCCTGCAAGTGCAGCCGGAGGCCGTCGCCGGTGTCGATGTGGTCCGGCACGTGCAGCTTTTTCAGCTGCGCGCCGTAGCGTTTCATCAGCGCCTCGTAGAACACCAACTTGTTGACTAGCGCGTAGTTTGTGAACTTGGCGGCGCGCTCGAGCGTTTCGCGGATGCCCTCGGCATCGGCGGCGAGCACCCAACCTTGCTCGTCGCGCATCCACGCATCCAGCGCCTGACGTTCTCGCGAGCGCTGGTGACGCTGCTGCAGATCGTCCAGCGTGAGCCGGATCGGCATGCTCAAGGCTGACTCCAGCGCTTCGACGAAACGTGCGTCCGGCGGCTTGTAGCCGACCGTGGCATTGCCCCGGAGGATTCGGGTCAGGTCGTTGACGAAGCGGCTGAGCCAGCTCTTGATTGCGGTTTCGGTGTCGAGTGAACCCAACTGTTCCGGCCGGGTGACACCGACGACGCGCCAAGCCTGATAGTGGCTGCGTACATCGGCGCCGTCTGGCGGCTCGGTCAGCCACAGCACGCACTCATTGACGTTCCAGGTGAAGAAATAGTCGACGCCAGCCTTTGCGGCTTTGGCACGCGCATCCTTAACCACATCAGCGTGATAGGGCGTCGCGCCGTCTTTCTGGTATGGGAGCTTGACTTCGCCAGTGATCAGCGGGCGACCGTTCTTGCCATGCAGGGTGAGATCGCGGCGCAGTTGCCGGCCGCGGCTGCGTTTTTTGCAAGAGGCCGAAACGAATGGCGAGGACGGGTCTTTGCCGAAGATGGAGGTGAGCCAGGCGGCGGCGTTGGCGGTAAATTCCAGTTCGTGCGGCGGCTGGTCGTCGGTCACTTCCGCACGATTGCGCGTTTTCTCACGCGATAATTTGTCAGTCACTGCTTGCTCCCTTCCGGCGCGGGAATCATAGCAACCCGCGGCCTTGAGCAAGCAAAAAAAAGCCCCGCATCGCTGCGGGGCTTTGTTCTTTCCGCGGATCGAGGACGCGGCAAGAACCGACTATCACCCGCCGCTGCGCGGCACCCTCTCCCGACGGGAGAGGGTTTATTGGCCGGATCAGAAATCCATGCCGCCCATGCTACCACCACCGCCACCGCCACCGCCGTGGCCGTGCGCTTCTTCCTGCTTCGGGGCCTCGGCCACCATCGCTTCGGTGGTGATCATGAGGCCGGCAATCGATGCGGCGTTCTGCAGCGCGGTGGGCGTGACCTTGGTCGGATCAAGAATGCCGAACTCGACCATGTCGCCGTATTCGTTGGTCTGCGCGTTAT
This sequence comes from Pseudomonadota bacterium, assembly GCA_025351555.1. Taxonomy (GTDB): domain Bacteria; phylum Pseudomonadota; class Gammaproteobacteria; order Xanthomonadales; family Rhodanobacteraceae; genus Rudaea. Next base: position 3,016 of record JANXVS010000106.1, read on the forward strand.
AGACATAATTGCCCTTGCCACCGGCAACCTTGTTCAGCACCACGCTCGCCTCCTCACCCGCGTTCGCAACGATCTCGCGCAGCGGCGTTTCCATCGCGCGCTTGGCGATCAGAATGCCGAGGTTCGGATCTTCGTTATCGCCAGTTTCCGCACGACCATCCTGCTGGCAATCTTTCAGTCCAACATGTCATCGGGCCACTGCTGTGCGCCATGCAACACGCGCAGGATGCGCACGCTGCCGTCCATGATGCGATAGACCGCGATGTATGGCGTGCGCTGGATCACCAGCTCGCGCGTCCCCTCGATGCGGCCGGGACGGCCACTCTCGGGGAACTGCATCAACTGCTGGGCCTGCGTGCCGATGCGATCATCCACAGCAACGGCAGCATGTGGGTTCTCTGCTTCGATGTAGTCGAAAATGCCATCGCGGTCCGCCAGGGCGAACAGGGACCATTCAAGCCTCACGCCGTACCTTCGCCGGCTTTGCGCAGGGCCGCTGCGCGGCGCTTCGCGAAATGGGCCTCGACGTCCTCGTGTGGCATCAACGGGCGCGGATCCTCCAACGCTTCCTGCACCTTCGCGCGGAACCAAGCGTCATGCAGGGTCGGATCGGCGGCAAAGGCGAATGGCAGCGCGCCCTCGTTGGCAACGCGCGTCAGCAGGATGCGCACCGCATCGCTGACCGTCAGCCCCAAGTTGTCCAGCACTGCCGCCGCCCGCTCTTTCACGGCGGCGTCGATGCGTGTCTGTACCAGTGCGTTAGCGGCCACCGTGGGTTCTCCAGTGCGATGAAACGATGGCGTATTGTACTTCATTTGAATGACAATCGCGAAAGAATGATGTAAAGCATGGCAATAACAAGCTGGGCGCTCGGGTCAGCTCTCTCGACTTCGTCTGGTCGGTAGTGGTGGCTTTCGCTGGTCAATTTGGTGAATTTCCGCACACCAGTCGAGCAGACACGAGTACCGCCGTGGGTTTCGCTCTATATTACCCACGAAAAAGCCCCGCAACCGCGGGGCTTTTTTCGTAACGACTTGCGAATAGGGCTGGATCAGAAATCCATACCGCCCATGCCGCCCATTCCACCACCACCGCCGCCACCACCGTGGCCATGCGCTTCTTCTTTCTTCGGCGCTTCGGCGACCATCGCTTCGGTCGTGATCATGAGGCCGGCGATCGATGCGGCGTTCTGCAGCGCCGTGCGCGTGACCTTGGTCGGATCCAGAATGCCGAATTCGATCATGTCGCCATACTCGCCATTGGCGGCGTTGTAGCCGAAGTTGCCCTTGCCAGCAGCAACCTTGTTCAACACAACGCTGGGCTCTTCGCCGGCGTTGGCGACGATCTCGCGCAGCGGCGCTTCCATCGCGCGCTTGGCGATCAGGATGCCGTGGTTCTGGTCTTCATTGTCGCCCTTGATCTTCTTGATCGCATCCAGCGAACGGATCAGGGCAACGCCACCGCCCGGGACCACGCCTTCTTCCACTGCCGCACGCGTGGCGTGCAGGGCGTCTTCGACGCGCGCCTTCTTTTCCTTCATCTCGATTTCGGTCGAAGCGCCAACCTTGATGACCGCGACGCCGCCGGCCAATTTGGCCACGCGTTCTTGCAGCTTTTCCTTGTCGTAGTCCGAGGAAGTTTCCTCGATCTGCGCCTTGATCTGCTTGATGCGCGCTTCGATGTTCTTGCTCTCGCCGGCGCCGTCGATGATCGTGCAGTTTTCCTTCGACACCTGAATCTTCTTGGCGCGGCCAAGATCCTTGATCGTGGCTTTCTCCAGCGACAGGCCGACTTCCTCGGAAATCACCTGGCCGCCGGTCAACATCGCCATGTCTTCGAGCATTGCCTTGCGACGATCGCCGAAGCCCGGCGCCTTGACGGCGCAGACCTTGACGATGCCGCGGATGGTGTTGACGACGAGGGTGGCGAGGGCTTCGCCTTCGACTTCCTCGGCGACGATCAACAGCGGCTTGCCGGACTTGGCTACGGCTTCGAGCACGGGCAGCAGTTCGCGTACGTTGGCGATCTTCTTGTCGTGCAACAGGATGTACGGATCTTCCAGTTCAGCCTGCATCGACAAGGCCGTCATCGGCGCCGTTGCC
>JANXVS010000129.1 GCA_025351555.1 Pseudomonadota bacterium
CTGGCCTTTGTCAGCGGGCTGAATTCTAGCGATGATCTGCATCATCGTGTCGAAGCCGAGAAGAAGCGCTTTGTCGGTTCCGAACTCGCCGGCAAGACATTAGGCGTGATCGGACTCGGCGCGATCGGAGTGAAAGTCGCCAATGCTGCCCATGCGCTCGGCATGCACGTGCTCGGCTTTGATCCGCATATGACAATCGATGGTGCCTGGGCGTTGTCATCCGACGTAGCCAAGGCCAGCTCGTTGAATGAGTTGTACGCGGCTTCGGATTACATTACGTTTCATGTGCCTCTAAACGACGCCACGCGCGGCATTTTCGGGACGACTGCGCTCGAGCTAGCCCGGCCCGGCGTGGTGCTGCTCAACTTCGCGCGCGAAGGCATCATCGACCCGGCGACGTTGAAGCAGGGGCTCACCGATGGTCGTATCGGGCGTTACGTGACCGATTTCCCGAACGCCGATCTGCTCGGCAACGCACTCGTGGTTGGCCTGCCGCATCTGGGCGCATCCACCGGCGAAGCCGAGGAAAATTGCGCGCTGATGGTGGTCGATCAATTGCGCGATTTCCTGGAAAACGGAAATGTGCACAATGCGGTAAATTTCCCGAACACGCGGATGTCGCGCACCGGCAGCGCGCGCCTGTGCATCGCCAATCAGAACCGACCGAACATGATCGGCCAGCTCTCACACGTACTCGGCGAAGCCGGCGTCAACATCGCGCAGATGCACAATGCCTCGCGCGGCGATATCGCCTACACCCTGATCGATCTGGATTCACCGGCCAGCACGTCGTTGATCAATGCGATCGGCAAGATCGAAGGCATTCTTTCCGTTCGCGCGATAGCCCACTGACAGGCCGATACGATGCCGAAGAAAAAAGCCGCCGCCGCAACACCAACGCTGGCCGACGCGCGTCAACGTATTGATTCGATCGATCGCACGATCCAGCAATTGATTGCCGAGCGCGCCGGTTGGGCGCATCAGGTGGGCAAGGCCAAGGGCCAGCTCAAGGCCGCGGTCGACTACTACCGACCGGAGCGCGAGGCACAGGTGCTGCGCATGGTGGTGGACCGCAACGAAGGGCCGCTATCGGATGAAATGCTGGTGCGGCTGTTCCGCGAGATCATGTCGGCGTGCCTGGCCCAGCAGGAGCCGCTCAAGATCGGCTATCTGGGGCCGGAAGGCACCTTCAGCGAACAGGCGGTGCGCAAGAATTTCGGCCATTCCGCACACGGTCTGCCGCTCGGCAGCATCGAAGAAGTTTTTCAGGAAGTCGAAAGCGGCAACGCCGATTTCGGCGTGGTGCCCGTGGAGAACTCGGGGCAGGGCACGATCCAGATCACGCTGGATATGTTCCTGACGTCCAATTTGAAGATTTGTGGAGAAGTGGAATTACGGGTGCGTCAGTTTCTGCTGTCGCGCACGGGACGCATCGAGTATATCGAACGCGTGTATTCGCACCCGCAGTCGTTCGCTCAGTGCAAAGCCTGGCTAAGAGGCAATCTGCCGAAGGCCGAGAAGTTGCCGGTGTCGAGCAATGCCGAAGCGGCACGCCGTGCGCGTAATGCCGACGATGCAGCGGCGATCGCCGGGGAATCCGCAGGTCACGTGTACGGTCTGCGCAAGGTCATCGTCAGTCCGATCGAGGATCGCGACGACAATACGACGCGCTTTCTCGTGCTTGGCCGGCAGATTTTTCCGCCGTCGGGCCACGACCGTACTTCGGCGCTGGTCTTCATCAAGGATCAACCGGGCGCGCTGTTCAATGTGCTCAGTCCGTTCGCACGTCACGGCATCAGCATGAACCGAATCGAGTCGCGGCCCTCGCATCAGGCGAAGTGGGAATACGCGTTTTTCATCGATCTGGCCGGCCACGTCGAGGACGCTGAGATGAAGCTGGCGCTCGCCGAACTCAAGGCGCAGGCCGCGCAGATCAAGGTGCTCGGATCGTACCCGGTGGCGGTGCCGTGACCTTCGATGCCGCCGCGTTCGCAAACGCGGCGACGCGCGCGCTGCGCACCTACGATCCGGGTCACGATCTTCCGGCGTTGCGCAAACGTTTCGGCGCAGGGCTTGCCGAGCTTGGTTCGAACGAAAATCCGCTCGGCCCGAGTTCGCATGCGCTCACGGCAATCCAGGCTGCGTTGCCGGAAGTATTTCGCTACCCCGATCCGCAAGGCGCAGCGCTGAAAGCGGCGCTGGCACAGCATCTGCGCGTCGACACGGCACAGATCACGCTCGGCAACGGCTCGCACGAACTGCTGATGCTGATCGCGCAGTGTTTTGCCGACGCGAGCACCTCGATTGTGTTTTCCGAATTTGGTTTTGCGGTATTCCCGATCGCAACTGCCGCGGCGGGCGCGCAAGCGATTCGCGTCCCAGCGCTGCCGCGTGATCACGCCACAATGCCGCTCGGCCACGATCTGAAAGCGATGGCGGCAGCGATTCGTGCCGATACGCGCGTGGTATACATCGCCAATCCGAACAACCCGACTGGCACCTGGTTTGACGACGCGGCGCTGGAAAGTTTCCTCGCGCGCGTGCCAGCGACGACCTTGGTCGTGATCGACGAAGCCTATCAGGAATACGTCGTCGAATCGAAGGTGAGTTCCGCGTTGCGCCTTTTGCCGCATTATCCCAATGTGATCGTCACGCGCACATTCTCCAAAGCCTATGCATTGGCAGGATTACGCGTCGGCTATGCGGTGAGCGCACCCGAAGTCGCCGCGGTACTGGAGCTACTGCGCGAATCATTCAATGTCAACGGCTTGGCACTGGCGGCAGCGACGGCTGCGCTGGCCGATCAGGCGCATGTCGCGCGCGCGCGCGACTGGAACCTCGCCGAACGCGAATGGATGGCGGCGGCTCTGCGCAAGCGCGAACTGCGCGTGTTGCCATCGCAGACGAATTTCGTGTTGATCGATTTCGCTCGCGACGCGGCGCCGATCGAACGCGCCCTGTTCGAGCGCGGCGTAATCGTGCGGCCGATGGGCGGCTACGGTTTGCCTGAGTGTCTGCGCATCAGCGTCGGTACGCGCGCCGAGAATGAACGCTTGCTGGACGCGTTGCTGTGAGCGACTGGATCAGCGCGCCGGCTGGGCCGCTGCGCGGCGAACTACGTGTCCCTGGCGACAAGTCGATCTCGCATCGCGCGATCATGCTTGCAGCGATCGCGGAAGGCACTTCGCGTATCAGCGGTTTTCTCGAAGGCGAAGACACGCGCGCGACGGCGCGTGCGTTCGCGCAGATGGGCGTGCGCATCGACGCGCCGCAAGCGAGTGAGCGCATCGTGCACGGCGTTGGTCTGCACGGCTTGCGTGCAGCCCCCAAGTCCATCGACTGCGGCAATGCCGGGACGGGCATGCGCCTATTGACCGGATTGCTCGCCGGCCAAAGGTTCGATTCCACCTTGATCGGCGACGAATCCCTGTCGCGCAGGCCAATGCGGCGCGTGATCGAACCGCTGTCGCGCATGGGTGCGAAGATCGACGCGGCCGAGGGCGGCACACCACCGCTGCATATTTGTGGAAAACGCACACTTTGCGGCATCGGCTACGAGTTGCCTGTCGCCAGCGCGCAGGTGAAGTCTGCAATCCTGCTCGCCGGGCTGTACGCGCAGGGTGAAACCCGTGTGCGCGAACCGCATCCGACGCGCGACTACACCGAGCGCATGCTGGCCGCGTTCGGATGGCCGATTGAGTTCGCGCCGGGCCGCGCACGCCTGAGCGGGGGGCATCGCCTATGCGCGACGGATATCGACGTTCCTGCGGATTTTTCCTCGGCCGCCTTTTTTCTGGTCGCGGCGAGTCTCGTGCCCGGCTCAGAGCTGACTCTGCACGCGGTCGGAATCAATCCGCGCCGCACCGGTCTGCTGTCCGCCTTGCGCCTGATGGGCGCGGACATCCGTGAATCGAATGCACGTTGCCTGGGCGGTGAGCCGGTCGCTGATCTCATCGTGCGGCACGCGCCGCTGCATGGTATCGAGGTGCCGGTCGAAATCGTTCCTGACATGATCGATGAATTTCCAATCCTGTTTGTGGCTGCTGCAGCGGCCGGGGGCGCGACGCGTATCCGCGACGCTGCGGAATTGCGCGTCAAGGAATCCGACCGTATCGCGGTGATGGCTAAAGGCTTGCGCGAGCTGGGTATTCGCATCGAGGAAACGCCTGATGGCGCCATCATCATTGGCGGGAAATTTGTTGGTGGGGAAGTGGATTCCGCTGGCGATCACCGCTGCGCGATGAGCTTTGCTGTGGCCGGGCTGCTCGCGCGCGATGCCGTGCGTATCCGCGACTGCGCGAACGTTGCAACGTCGTTTCCTGGATTTTTCGAATTGGCCTGTGCGACAGGTTTCGGGCTTGCCGAATAGTGCGGTGGTGGTAAACCTGCCCTGAGTGCGTTACTGTACGTACATGTGCTTGGACGAACACGTAGCATGAACATTTCCCTGACCGAATTGCGCCAGAAGCTGTTTCAGCTTGCTGATCGTGTGGTCGAGACCGGCGAACCCCTGACCATCACACGCCGGGGTGTTCAACTGCGTCTGGTGCGCGATGAATGCACGCCGCCGCCGGGTGGACGGTTCGCTCGGCTGAAGCGACAGAATTGGGTGATTGGTCCACCACTGGACCCACACTTTTCGCCGGCGGAATGGAGCGGCGAACCTATGCTGGAAGTGGCGTTGGGGTTGCCGCCGGCTGATTTGGAGAAGTCGCGGCGTGCCATGAAGAGCAAGGGAAGGCTCAAGCGCAAATGATCATGCTCGACACGCACATTGCGATCGCCCTGTTTGAAGGTCGCAACGCGGGATTCTCAGCAAACACCAAGCGACTGCTGGATCGTGATACGGCGTTCATCTCTCCCGCGGTATTGTTCGAGTTGGAAATATTGCACGAAATCGGCCGCGGTCGGACCCGTGGCGTCGAACTGACGGATTATCTCACACGGGAATTCGGCATCCGCATTGCAACCGACTCGTTCGCGGATGTCGTCGCCGAAGCGCTTGCGCTTGCCTTCACGCGTGATCCGTTCGATCGATTGATTGTCGCGCACGCGGCCTTGCTCAAGGTGCCGCTAGTCACATTCGACCAACAAATACGCAAACACTACCCGCTCGCCGTGATCTGAGGCGGTAAAATTGCCTCTTCCGCGAAAATTGCAGTCCCGCATGCAAACGACCGCAAAAGCTATCATCCCCGTCCTCACCATCGACGGCCCCTCCGGTTCCGGCAAGGGCACGATCGCGAGCCGCGTCGCCGATGCGCTGGGCTGGCATTTGCTGGATTCCGGTGCCTTGTACCGCGCCGTCGGTTTCGCCGCAGGCATGGAAGGGCTGGATCTGTCCGATGCCGACGCGGTAACCCGCTGTGCGCAGACCACGAAGATCGGATTTCGCGATCCCAAGGATGGCAGCGAGACGCGCGTGATCGTCAATGGCCTGGACGCGACCGACGACATCCGCACCGAAACTTGCGGTGCGGCGGCCTCGGCGATTGCGGCAATTCCCTCGGTGCGTACGGCCTTGTTCGACAAACAGCTCAGCTTCCGCAAGGCGCCGGGTCTGGTT
>JANXVS010000157.1 GCA_025351555.1 Pseudomonadota bacterium
CACTGCGCGTCGCCTTCCTGAATCTGGATGAAGTCATCCGCATTGTGCGCAGTGAGGATGAACCCAAGCCCGTGCTGATGGCGCGTTTCCGCTTGAGCGAGGACCAGACCGACTATATCCTGGAAACCCGTTTGCGCCAGCTCGCGCGACTGGAGGAAATGAAGCTCAACGCCGAGCGCGACGAACTCGAGGAAGAACGCGCGAAAATCAATGTCACCCTGAACTCGAAAGCGCGGCTGAAGACCCTGATCAAGGATGAATTGAAAGCCGACGCGAAGAAATATGGCGACGCACGACGCGCGCCGCTGGTTGCGCGCGAAGCGGCGCAGGCGCTGGACGAAGCCGCGCTCGTCGCCAGCGAGCCGATCACCGTGGTGCTGTCGGAAAAAGGCTGGGTGCGCGCCGCCAAAGGCCATGATGTCGATGCGACCGCGCTGAACTATCGCGAAGGCGACAGTTTCCACAATGCGGCAAAAGGCAAAACCACGCAACAGGTCGCATTTATTGATTCCACCGGGAGAAGTTACTCGACGCCAGCGCACACATTGCCATCCGCGCGCGGCAATGGCGAACCGCTCACGGGCCGCTTTATGCCGGCGCCGGGCGCGCGCTTCGATGCCGTGGCAATGGCCGATGCCGCGACAAAACTCGTACTCGCCTCGGATTTCGGCTATGGCTTCGTGACGAAGTTTGAAGCACTGCTGGGGAACAAGAAGGCCGGCAAGCAGTTGATCAACATGGATGACGAAGCGCACGTGCTGCCGCCGGCGTATGTTGCCGACGCCGCGCGCGACCGCATCGTCGTCGCCACCAATGCCGGGCACCTGCTGATGTTCTCGGTCGCCGAATTACCGGAGCTGGACAACGGTGGCAAGGGCAACAAGCTGATCGAAATTCCGAAGACGAAGTTGACTCAAGGCGAACGCGTCGCCGGCATCGCCGTGGTCAGCGAAGGTTCCGGCGAAGTCACACTCTGGGCAGGTCAACGCAAGCTGATCCTGAAATGGGCCGACCTGGTTGAATACAACGGCAATCGCGCGCAACGCGGCAGCAGTCTGCCGCGCGGCTTCCAGCGCGTGGAGCGGATCCAGACGAGCGGCTAGGTCGCGCGATACTACCGGGATCACCTGCAGGCGAAGCCGGTAGCCGCCAACGCCTTCGGATCGCGGGCCGCAATAACCCATGCACCCGCCGCCTGGACGAGGCGCAGCGGAATCGCCGCCGCGTCTTTGCCGGCGCCTGATTTGACGACCAGGTCGATGCTCGCCGCGTCGTGCCAACCCTTGAACTGGATGGCCGCTTTTTCCTTTGCCAATGCGCATTGCAGCTCTTGGCGCGGCCCCGCTGCATCGAGTGCGGCCACGCGCAATGGATGCGTCACTTCAAATTGACTCAAATCGATTATGCATTGGCCGTCCGGCGACAACGCGACGATATCGCCACCATTGTGTACAAATGCAACTTTTCCATTCGCCGGATTGATCAGGAAACTGCCCGGCGAATCCTGATCGAATTGCACTTCCACGCGGTGATAGCCGCCGTCGTGAAGCCGCCCCAGATAATAGTGCGTCTCCGCATCGCCATCGGCGGTCTTCGTCGCCGGCAGGCGCCAATCCACGAACACCGCCGCGGCGCCCTGCTCCGGCGTGACCACCAGGCGATTGCCCGAACGCTGTACGCTCTTGCCGGCGGTTTCGATGTGCCGGCGTTCGCCCGCCGACGCGCAGCTGCGCGATTCCGCGGCGCAGCCATACCTATCCGCAGAAAACGGCAGTCCGGGCTTGTCTTCGCCCAGTTCCGGCTTCGCCAGAATCTTTTCTGCTTCGCCAGAAGGCAGTTGACCGACATCGATACTGCGGTCACTTGGCTCGGCACCCGGCCATGCCGACAAATCAAGCACGCCCGGACTGTCGAAACGCAGACCCTGCGAACCGTCCTTCGCGAGCACGTTGCCCGCGACGAGCGCACCCAGTGCGAGGATCGCAAGGCTATGGCCGCTACGGTAGTGGTCGAATGGCTGCAAGGCGTATCTGCCGCTCTGGGTTGTCTGGAAGAACGCCCCCGCGGATGCAGACCGAACAAGTTGCCGCCGTCAGCGCCAGCCGCCCTCGCTGATAAACGCCGCCCAGTAGTAGGGATGGTCAGACTGACCCGCAGCGCGGCGTGCAGAGATCACGCTACGCATCGCGCTGGCCATTGCATTGGGCACATCCGCATGCGCGACGAAACGCTCGCGATACAATGTCTGCATAAGATCGGCAGTGGCCGCATCGTCAACCTGCCACAGACTCATCACCACGGTGCGTGCACCGGCCAGACGCAGGGCGCGGCGCATGCCGAACACGCCTTCGTTACGGCCGATCGGCCCGAGCCCCGAATCGCAAGCCGACAGCGCGATCCAGTCGACCTGCGATAGATCCAGCGTGCCCAGCTCGCCGGCGCTGAGCACACCGATCGGCGCGGCGCCCGGTGCCAGGCTGGCGCCGCTGAACGCGAGCCCCGACAGGATGGCGGCGTCGGTGATGCCTTGCGCTGCCGCCGCCTGCGGCCGATCCAGGGTCACGCCGCGTGTAGTGTGGTCGTCGCTGCAACTTTCATCGAGGCTGAATCCGTGCGTGGCCAGATGCACGATATTCGCGCGCGGCAGCGCAGCAAGCACGTTGGCCTTGGTCGCACGGGCACCCTGGATCAATGTAATTTTATCAAGTGCAATTTGTGGCATTGTGGACAAATCCGACAACAGGGTCTGCAATCCGGTCAGTTCGCGCGCTGCGTTGGGAATCGCCGCAAATCCCTGACGCGTCGCGCGCAGACACAATTGGCGCTGGGCGACAGCGGTATCGCTTAACTCTGCGCCCGGAAAATCCGGCGCGCCGGCCAGCAGCGTTTGCCCCGCGCGCGGCGGCGCCGCCGGCACCAGCAACGTGCTTTCGTGCGCGAGCGTATGCACACGCGTGCCGGTTTCGATCAGGTACCCCTGGCCATTGTCCGGCAACGCAGCGAAGCTGAGACGGAACAATTCGCCCTCAGGCACGATGAAGACATGGCGCCGCGCATCGATGGCAGCGACCGGATCGAGCAGCGCCTGGCGCAATGCCAGGCCATTGCGATGCAGGCGCGCCGCATCGGCGGCGGGATTGCGCAAATCCTGATACCAGGCGCGCAGCTGCGCCGACAATGCCTGGATCCCGCCGGCACGGCGCAGGGCCGCTCGGCCATCAGGCGCGAGCGTGAACGCGTACCAGTCTTCCGGGCCTTGCTTGTCGCCCGCCCTGAGCTGGCGTGCGGGATCATCCGTGACGCCTTCACTGAAGGCGAGCAGCACGCCATCGTCCGGCAGTGCATGCGTCAGTTCCGCCAATGACGTGGCCTCGGTGGCCGCTACGCCGGGAGCATGCCCGGCTCGCTGCCATAGCGCGCGTTCCGCCGTTTCCGCATCAGCACGCAGTTGCGCCAACTGTGCGGCGGTGGACGCCGTGCTCAGCCACGCTTCACCCAGCACACTGTTGGCGTGCTGCCACGCTTTCCAAGCCGTGGCCAGCGCCGGATCGTGCGCCGAGCGCGCCGCCGCCAGCCGCTGCGCCTGCGCCCGCGCGAGCAGACCGCGCTCGACCATCGCCAGTTGCCAGGCCGTGGCGATGCTGGCGGCATCGGCGCGTCGGGCAGCGAGCGTGACCGCCAACGCCGTTGCCGGCACCAACAGTTCGCGATAGGACACGCTCTGGCGTTCGGAGAATCCGGCGGCAAAAGTCGCCAGCATGGCTTGTTGGTGTTTGGCCGTCTGCACGGCCAAATCGAATGCGCCGTCGATATCACCATTGCCCCAGAGCGCCAGCGCCAGCCCGAAATTCAGCGGCCCCAACGTGGGATGATCCGGCGCCAGCGCCTTGCCGCGCACATCCAGCGCGCGGTGGTAGTGCTGTTCGGCTTCGGAGTAACGCCCGAGCGCGAGCGTGGACGAGCCAAGGCCTTCCAAAGCGTAACCCAGGCCCGGGCTGTCCTTGCCGTCGGATTTCTCGCGCAGGGCCAGCGCACGCTGAAAATCGGCGATGGCATCTTCGTAGTGGGCAAGGCGGAATTCGGTGTTGCCGATATTCGCTGTGACAACGGCGCGCACATGGGTGGTCTGCTCGCTGTCGCCCCAGGCCGCAACCGCCTGGCGATAGTGCGCCAGCGCCGCATCTTCCTCGCCCATCTCCTGCAACAGATTGCCGTAATTGTTGGCGAACAAGCCACGATCATAGGCGGGAGCGGTCGGCAAGGCCGCGAGAATCGCTTCGGCGTGCGTGTAGCGTTCGCGCGCCGATGGGTAGTCGCCAATCTCCTGCAAGCTGGCGCCGATCAAGCCTTCGGCTTTCGCCGCCTCGACGCTGCGCTCGCCATAGCGGTGCTGGGCGGCTGAAAACAGCGTCACCCGTAGATCCAGTGCGTCGCGGTTACGGCCCAAGGCGAGCAGCGTGTTGCCGCGTTCCATATCCATGCGGATACGGGCCACACTATCGGCGCCGAAGACGTCGATCGCGAGCTTTGAGCCGCGCTCCAACCAGCCCTCGGCATCGCGCGCGCTGCCCGTGTGGGAATAGGCAATCCCAACAATGTAATCCATCTCCACTTCGTGCCAGCGCGCGTGCGTGCCGCGTCGCGCCTGCCAAAATGCCAGCGCCAGTTCAGCCTGTTCCCGCGCCAACGGCAGGCGACCGTTGAGCATGGCCGCCGCGCGCGCTTGCAGGCAATGCAACTCGGCCGCTTCCTCGGCGGATGGATGTGACGCATCGGCCAGCGCTGCTTGAGCCAGATCGAACGCGGTTTGCGCATCCTTTTGCGCCAGCGCGGTGGCAATCGCCAGTCGCTGCGCCAAGG
>JANXVS010000172.1 GCA_025351555.1 Pseudomonadota bacterium
CGATTGGATACAAAGGAACCCCCGAGCAGGGCGAGCAGATCCGGAATCGGCAGGCCGGCAGTCAGGCCGCTGATGATGCCGGCGGCGACCACGACCAGCGCCGGATTCAGGCGCAACGCAAAACCACACACGACCACGGCAATGCCGAGCAAGGGCCAGTAGTTCATGTGCCAGGCGCGGCAACTGAAAGCGAGATAACGCGCACGCGCGCAGCGTCGAGTGCTGCTCGCAATCGGCGCGCGAACAGCGCCGCGTCGGCGCGGTCGCCGTGCACGCAGATCGTGTCGGTGCGTAGTCGCAGGGTTTTCCCGGCGCGCGTTTGCACAGTGCCGTTGCTAGCGATGCTCAGTGCCTGGGCGATGGCGGCATCGATATCGTGGATCACCGCATCCGGTTCGCGTCGTGGCGTCAGCGAGCCATCGTCTTCGTAGTGACGGTCGGCGAAAGCCTCGTGCGCCACGCGCAAGCCGAGCTTCTCGCCGGCTTGGGGCAGGGCGCTGCCGGCAAGGCCGAACAGGATCAGGCCAGCGTCGAAATCGCGTGTCGCGCGCGCGATTGCGTCGGCCAACGCCGAGTCCTTCGCCGCCATGTTGTACAACGCACCGTGCGGCTTGACGTGTGCGACGCGCGTGCCGGCCGCGCGCGCGAACGCCGCCAATGCGCCGATCTGGTACAGCGTCAGCGCATACGCCTCATTTGGCGTAATCCGCAGCTCGCGTCGGCCGAAACCTTGCAGATCCGGCAGCGACACGTGCGCACCGATAGCCACATTGTGTACGTTTGCCAACAATACGGTTTGCTGCATTGTGGAAAAATCGCCGGCATGAAAACCGCAGGCGATGTTCGCCGAGGTGATCCACGGCATCACCTGCGCGTCCTGGCCCATGCTCCAGGCGCCGTAGGATTCGCCCATGTCGCAATTCAGATCGATGTCAGCCATGCAGGCGCTCCGCAACGATGCGTGCGATTCGGGCCAGTGCCCGTTCGCGTTCAAGATAGCGCGTTTGCGCTTCGTCCAGCGAGGTTTCCGCGAAACGCACCATGCCGCCGGGTGGCCGCTGTGCCAGACGCGGAAGGTCGACCGTGATTACCTGGGCGATGCGTGGATAGCCGCCACAGGTCGGCGCCTCCGCCATCAGCAAAATCGGATCGCCGCCGGGCGGCAATTGCACGGTGCCGGGCACGACGCCTGCCGATACCAGTTCCAGCGGCTCACGCAGCGCCAGCGTCGCGCCGCGCAGGCGGTAGCCGACGCGATTGGAGTCGGCGTCGATACGGAACGCAGTCGCGAACAATGCGCGCTGCGAAGCATTGTCCAGATGTGGAAAATGTGTGCCTGCGATGACCCGGATGGGTGTTTGCGGATCAGGGTCGAACCAGGGGCGCGGATCCAGCGACCAGTTCCCAGCGATAACGCGGTGATTTTCGCTGGTGATCTTGCGTGTCGTGGCAATCGCGAGCACGTCGCCAGCTGCCAGCACCCGCCCACCGAGCTTGGAGTTGATATCCGTGCTGCGGCTGCCGAGCATCGGCATCACGTCGATGCCGCCGGCGACGGCGAGGTAACTTCGCGTACCACGCGGCATGGCGCCAAGGGTAAGTTCGCTGCCGGCGCGCAACACGGCCGGACGCCACGGCAGCACCGGCTTGCCGTCGCAGTGCGCCGGAATATCCGCACCGGTGATGGCGATCAAGGTGTCGTTGTCGAAGCGCAAATGTGGCCCGCGCAGGGTGATTTCCAGCGCAGAAGCATTGTTCACATTGCCCACAAGTATATCGTTACCGACCAGAGCATTGGCGAGGCGCAGCGCGACCGGATCCATCGCCCCGGCGCGACCGACGCCGAGCGCGGCGTGGCCGCTGCGACCGCCATCCTGCACGGTGGTGAGCATGCCCGCGGCGAGCACCGTGATGCTCATCGCGTCAGTGCCGCCAATTCACCGGCACTGATTTCATCAGCGCTCATGGCGCGAAAACGCAGGCGCTGGCCCGGTGCGAGCAATGCCGGCGTTTCGCGTGCTGGATCGAACAGCGTCAGCGGCGTGCGCCCGATCAACAGCCAGCCACCGGGCAGTTCACTCGGATAGATGCCGGTCTGGGCGCCGCCGATCGCGACGGAGCCGGCCGGCGCGCGCGCGCGCGGAGTGGCGCGCCGTGGCGCATGCAAGGCCGGATCAAGTCCCAGCAGATAGGGAAATCCCGGCGCAAAGCCGAGCATGGCGACGCGATAGTCGGGTGCGCAATGGCGCGCGACGACCTCGTCAACAGATAGTCGAGCGTGTCTTGCCAGATCGTCTAGATCGAGGCCGAACTCGCCGCCATAGCAGACCGGGATCTCGATGCTGGTGCGCATGGCCGGCGTCGGCACGAATGCCGCATTATCCACAAGTTCACTTATGCGCGCCGCGATGCGCGCGAACGGCAATAGCGCCTTGGCCGGGTCGGCCCAGATCGCGGGATCGTACTGCACGCAGACGCTGGCATACGCGGGCGCAACATCGCGCACCCCGGGCAGTTTGGCCTGCTGCAAAGCGGCGGTCACTGCCAGCGCGCGCGCATTCAGCGCCGAGTTGATACGCTCGCCAAAGCGGATCAGCAGTGCACAGTCGCCGAGCGGCTCGATCTGCGCTGAACTCATGCGTTGGCAGTCAATCGCAAGGCCGCGCGCAGGGACGTCATGCGTGCATCCAATACCGTGGCGGGAAACGGCACCCGTTCGCCGACGCCCCAGACTGGTCGCGGCCACGCGGCGTCATTGGCGAAACGCGCAATCACATGCACATGCAGTTGCGCGACGACATTGCCGAGCGTGGCGATATTGAGTTTGTCGGGTTTTTCCATTGCGTGCAGCACATACGCGCAGCGATTGATCTCATCGAGCAAGGTTTGCTGTGCGTCGCGTGGCAGTTCGATCAGCTCGCGCAGGCCAGCGCGACGCGGCACGAGGATCAGCCACGGAAATCGTGCGTCGTTCATCAGCAGCACACGCGATAGCTCCAGATCGCCGACGGCGCGGGTGTCTGCAGCCAGGCGCGGATCGAGAGCGAACACGATGTCTGCGGGCATGGCGTCAGCTGTTGCCCAGATGGCGGTCGAAGAATGCGAGCGCGCGTTGCAGCGCGAGCTTCGCGCTCGCTGCATCGTAGTGCGACGGATCGATATCGCGATTGAACGCATGCCCGGCGGGGTAAGTATAAATTTCCATATTGGGCAAGGCATCGCGATGTCGCTGCACCGCTTCTGGCGGAATCGACGTATCGCGTTCGCCGAAATGGAATTGTGCGGCTGCGCGCAGTTTCTCATCGAGGAAATTCACATTGCGCGCGCCGTAGTAGCTGACTGCCGGCAGGCCGAGCCGCGTCGCCGCAAGCAGGGCCACGCTGCCGCCCCAGCAGTAGCCGACCACGCCGATCTTGCCGGCGGACTGGATCGACTGCGCCGCGCTGGCAACATCTTCGATGGCGCGATCGAAGCCGATTTCACCGACCAAGGCGATACCTTTCTTGAAATCCGCCGGGTCATAGCGCAGTTCAACGCCGGTCTCGACGTGATCGAAAAACGCCGGGGCGATCGCGGTGTAGCCATGCGCGGCAAATGTGTCCGCAACGCTGCGGATATGCGGATTGACGCCGAAGATTTCCTGCACGACGACGATGCCGCCCTTGGGTTTGCCTTCGGGCTTGGCCAGATAGGCGCCGATGCATTGCATGCCCGACGTGTTGAGGTTGATGCGTTCGCCCATGGCACCGGTTCCTTGCATGCGCGGCTCGCGGCGCTGATTGGCGCAGGTTAAATCACTGCTGCGGCTTGTCAACTGCGGTGCTTGTCGCGCCCCCCCCGAACCGCGTGTTGACTTGATCTTTGCCGACGGCTTCCAGTAAGCGTCCTGCCGCTTACGTCACGTAATTCATCACCCGGTTGCGGCCCTTTTCTTTGGCCATATAGACGGCTTTGTCTGCGGCATCTATCAGGGCTTCGAGCCGGGCCGGGTGGGGCAACTGCGAAATCATGGCGACGCCGATGCTGATCGTGGCGGTGGTCTTGAGTTCCGGCGCGAACGTGGCCAGGGTTTCGGCGACGCGCACGCGCACGCGCAGGCGCTCGGCGAGCGCGCGCACGCCGGCAACATCCTGGCCGGCGATGACGGCGATGAACTCCTCGCCGCCGTAGCGTCCGAGCAGATCGCCCGGCTCCAGCCATTGGCGCAGGGTCTGCACGCCGGCGACGAGCACGCGATCGCCGAACAGATGGCCGCGTGTATCGTTGATCTGCTTGAAGTGATCGAAGTCGATCATCAGCGCGGCCAGTTCGCGGCCATCACGCGCGCAATCGCTGATGTGCTGGTCGAGCTGGCGCAGCAGATGGCCGCGATTGGATACGCCGGTCAGCGGGTCGGAAATCGCGGCATGGTAGAGTTGCTCGGCCTGATGCTCCAGGCGCTGGTTTGCATCGCTGAGCGCTGCGCGTTTCGCCTCGATTTCCGCATTGCGGTGAGCGAGCGCGCGGTTGAGCCGACGCACGCCGAAGAAACGCCAGGCGAGCAGCGCCAGCAGCACGCTCAGTCCGGCCAGCGTGGCGAGACCGTAGTTGCGCTGCAACTGTTGTTGCTGCAGGCGCGCGGTCTGTAGCTGATTATCCTTGGTCACCAGCGCAAGCTTGGCTTCGGAGCCAGCCCGCGCGTATTGGCTTTCAGCGCGGACAGGCGCCGGCTCGCGCGGGTGCCGACCAGTTCCTCGCGCAGTGCGGCCTGCTGATGCGCATAGCCCAGTGCCGCCGCCGCATCCTTGTCCGCGCGCGCGAGCTGCTCGCGCAACGCGTACGCCTGCGCGAGCAGCGGCTTGGATTCACCTGCCTGCGGGCTGGCGAACGTCTCATCGAGCAGCTTGCGCACGAGCTTCAGATCGCCGAGGCTAAGCGCAGCCTCGGCCAGAGCGACGAGGCTGCGCGCCATGATCTCGTGCTGATTGAGTTCGCGTCCGAGTGCGAGTGCGTCGCTCAGGCGCGCGCTGGCTTCGTCTACGCGTGCAAGCCCGAGCAGGGCGCGGCCGCTGTCGAGCAGGCTGAAGGCCTCCGACGGACGATTACCGGTGGCGCGACCGAGCGCGAGCGACTCATCGGCGGCGGCGAGCGCAGGTGCGAATTCACCCACATCGGCCAGATAGCTCGCGTAAGTGCCCAGCGTCGCGGCATAGTTGCCAATGTCGCCATGGCGGCGCGCTACTTCAAGCGCCCGAGTGAAATAGTTGCGGGTGGTGGCATCGTCACCGAGATCGCGATAGATCAGGGCGAGGTTGCGCAGGGTTAGTTCCAGCCTGACTTCAGTGTGCTCGCGAATGGCCAGCGCCTGCAGGTGCAGATCCAGGGCCTGGGCGAAATCGCCGCGATCGCGCGCGATGGTGCCCAGATTCGACAAGGCCGTCGCGACGCCATCCTGATCACCGCGCACGCGCTGCAGCTCGAGCGCGCGCTGATTATGCGCGGCCGCTCTGTCGAGGTTGCCATGCCGGCGGTCGAGCACACCCAGATATTCTTCGGCGCTGGCTTGCGCCCAGTCCAGATGCGCACGCTCGGCCAGCTGCGCCAATTCGTTCGACAGATTTTGCGCGTGAGTGTAGTCGCCGATAAGGAGCGCGATTTCATCGCGAGCGATGGCGATGTCCGCAGCAGCGGCATCATCGCCATACGCGAGCGCCGCCTGTTGCGCGCGCTTCCAGTGCGTCTCGGCGAGGGGATACGCGTCGAGTGCGCGAAAAAAGTTGCCGAGAGCGTCCTCGATCGCGATTTGTCCACGCCGGCCGGCGAGCGCGGGGATTGCCGGCACAAAGGCGGCCAAGGAGCGATCGAGCGCCGTGGCCAGTCGTTGCGCAGTCGCCGCAGTGTCGGCGCGCGGATAGTCGGTGCCCGGAGAATCCTGCGTCTGCGCGTTTGCAGCGCAAGCGCCGCCAAGGCACCACAAGACGAGGCACACATAGCTGCGGAGCATTTGTCGGTAAGCCTTGTGATGCATCATCGGTGGTGCCCCCCAAGCACCGCCTTTTCAACCCGAGTCGACGTGTTCCGCTCGGCGTAAAACCGCGTAAGTGTAAACTATGCGCACTCGCCCAATCAAAAGTCCGTATGTCCAAAGCCTCACCCAAAGTCGGTTTCGTCAGCCTCGGCTGCCCCAAGGCCCTGGTCGATTCCGAACGCTTCCTCACCCAGTTGCGGGTAGAGGGCTACGAAATCGTGCCGAGCTACGGCGCGGCCGACGTCGTCGTCGTCAACACCTGCGGCTTCATCGATGCGGCCGTGACCGAATCGCTGGATGCGATCGGCGAGGCGCTGGCGGAAAACGGCAAGGTCATCGTTACCGGTTGTCTGGGCAAGCGCGCCGAGGTCATCCGCCAAGCGCATCCGGGCGTGCTTGCGATCACCGGGCCGCAGGATTACGCCAGCGTGATGACAGCCGTGCACGCGCAAGTGCCGCCGAAGCACAATCCCTTTGTCGACATCGTGCCGCCACAAGGCATAAAACTCACGCCGAAGCACTACGCCTATTTGAAGATTTCCGAAGGCTGCAACCACCGCTGCACCTTTTGCATCATCCCGTCGATGCGTGGCGATCTGGTGTCACGGCCGATCGACGAAGTGCTGATCGAAGCGGAAAAGCTGGTCAAGAGCGGCGTGCGCGAGTTGCTGGTGATTTCGCAGGACACCAGTGCCTACGGCGTCGATCTGAAATATGTCGAACGCGAATGGCATGGGCGACAGCATCGCACGCGCATGACGCAACTATGCGCGGCGCTGGCCGAACTTGGCGTGTGGGTGCGCCTGCATTATGTGTATCCTTATCCACATGTGGACGAAGTGATTCCGCTGATGGCGGAAGGAAAGCTTTTGCCCTATCTGGATATCCCGTTTCAGCATTCCAGTCCACGCATCCTCAAGTTGATGAAGCGGCCGGCGGCGAGCGCGAAGACGCTCGAACGTATCCACGCCTGGCGCAAAGTTTGCCCGGAGCTGACCATCCGCAGCACGTTTATCGTTGGTTTTCCCGGTGAAACCGAGGCCGAGTTCGAGGAACTGCTCGGGTTCCTGCACGAAGCACAGCTTGATCGCGTCGGTGCGTTTGCGTATTCACCCGTCGACGGCGCCAAGGCGAATGAGCTGCCTGGCGCGGTGGCCGAGGAACTCAAGCAGGAACGCCTGGAACGCTTCATGACGACGCAGGCGCAGATCAGTGCGGTGAAGTTGACACGCAAGATCGGCACAACGCTCAAGGCTCTGGTCGATCACATCGATGTCGATGGCGCCATCGCGCGCACCGCTGCCGATGCGCCGGATATCGACGGCGTGCTGCGCATCCGCGATGGCCAGAAACTCAAGCCCGGCCAGTTTGTCGAGG
>JANXVS010000197.1 GCA_025351555.1 Pseudomonadota bacterium
CCTCGAATGCGCGTCCCTTCTTTTCGCCACCGGCGATGTTCTTCGGCGTATGGCAGGCACTGCAGTGACCGGCGCCTTCGACCAGGTACGCGCCGCGATTCCACATCGCTGATTTGCCTGCATCGGTGCGAAATTCGCCGGCATCGAAGAACAGGCCGTTCCAGGGGCCGATCAGGGTGCGCCAGCTGAATGGCCAGCGCAGATCATTCGGCACATTGCGCTGGCGCACCGGCGCGAGTGTATCCAAGTATACCTTTATAGAATGCACATCGGCGCGGGTCAGTTTTGTGTACCACGGATACGGAAACGCCGGATACAGATGTTTGCCGTCCGGGCCGATCCCTTCGTGCATGGCGCGGTAGAAATCATCTTCGCTCCAGTCGCCGATGCCGGTGGCTGCATCGGGGGTGATATTGCGCGAATACACGGTGCCGAACGGGGTTGCGATCGCGCGGCCGCCGGCAAAGGGCTTGCCGTCATGATCGGTATGACAGGATTCGCAATCACTGGCCCGTGCCAGGTAGCGGCCGCGTTCGATTTCGGCATGATTGTTGGCAATCGCGGGGAGAGCCAGCGCGAGCAATGCGCCGGCCATTGCACTGGATAAGAGCTTCGTGCGTTGACGCTTCATCACACCAGCGGTCCGGGATTCTTGAGTTAGCGAGAACGGATCGCGTCGGCGGCCCAATAGGTCAGCGCGCCGACAGTCCCGGTCGGGTTGTAGCCGGCGTTCTGCGGATACGCGCTCGCGCCCATCACAAATACGTTCGACACATCCCAGGATTGCAGGTAGGGATTCACCGCGCTGTTGCCGGGGCTGTCGCCGAGGATCGCGCCGCCGGTGTTGTGCGTGGTCTGATACTCAACGATGCCGTAATGGCCCTTGCGTTCGCGCTTGCGATAGCCACGCGCGCCCTTGACGGCCTTGGCGATGTCGACGGCGCGGTCGGTGGTGAACTTCATCATGTCCAGTTCGTTCGGGTGGAAATCAAATGTCAGCCGCAGCAGCGGATTGCCGTAGACGTCGCGATAGGTGGGATCAAGATCCAGGCAATTGCCTCGATAGCTCATCACGCTGCCGTGCACCTGCATGCTGGGTGAGCGCAGATAATTCTCGTGCATCGCACTCTTCCACTGCGCACCCCACGCCGGCGTGCCTTCGGGAAGATAGTGCTGCAGGATCGGCCGGCCGCCGGTCGACCACATCGAAATGTAGGCGCCGCCGATAAAACCATGCGGGCCGTGATCGAAGTTATCGCCATTGAAATCGTCAACCACCTGGCCAAGCGCGCCCGCGCCCATAAACGGATTGACGATCTCGTCGAAGAACACGTCGACGTTGGCTGTCGCCTGATACGCATAGTTCTTGCCGACCACGCCGCGTCCGGTCGCCGCATCGTAGGGCGTGCCGATACCTGACAACAACATCAGGTGGACGTTGTGCAACGAGTACGCGCAGAGCACGACCAAGTCCGCCGGTTGTTCAAATTCGCGGCCCTGCGCATCGACATAGGTGACGCCGGTGGCGCGCTTGCCGGTGGAATCCAGATTGACCCGGGTGACGTTCGCGCCGGCCTTGCACTGGAACGAATCCTTGCGCAGCAGTACCGGCAGGATGGTCGACTGCGGACTGGCCTTGGAATAGTTGCCGCAGCCGAACCATTCGCAAAAGCCGCAATACGTGCACTGGCCCATCTGCACCCCGAGTGGATTTTTATACGGTCGCGACGTATTCGCCGCCGGGCACGGAAATGGATGTAGTCCGATCGAACGCGCTGCTTCATCGAACTTCATCGATGCCGCGCTGCGCGCCAGCGGCGGATTCGGGAATTCACGCTGGCGCGGCCCCTCGAACGGATTGCCGCCGGGCTGGATCGCGCCGCCGAGATTGCCGGCCTTGCCCGAGATGCCGCAAAGGTATTCCCATGTGTCGTAGTGCGGTTCCAGATCGGCGTAGCTCAGCGGCCAATCCTGCACGGTCATGTCGTCGGGAAGAAATTGCTTGCCGTAGCGCTCTTGCGTGTGGCTGCGGATGCGAAAATCGGTCGGCAGATAACGCCAGTTCTGTCCGTTCCAGTGCACGCCCGCGCCGCCCACACCCACGCCCGGCAGAAACGAACCGAGCTGGCGCATTGGCAGCGCGGTTTCATTAGTGGAATTGCGAAACGTCAGGGTCTGACGCTCGGGTTCCTCGAACGTCGCCTTGCGCACGGCATAACGCAATTCATCCTGGATGTGGGTTGGCGAAAAATCCGGGATGGTGTCGCGGAACGAACCACGTTCCAGCGCCAGCACATTCAGGCCGGCCTCGGTCAGCTCCTGCGCGATGATCGCGCCGGTCCAGCCGAACCCGACCAGCACCGCATCGACCGCAGGCAGTTTCGTCGCCATCGCTCAAGCCTTAGTCACGCCAGTGCCGCGGCGCCCGAGCAGACCGACGGGCGGCAAAGTATACGGCGTGCCGTACTGCTCGATTTGCTCGACATAGTTGTAGCGCGGGCCGGGAAAGCCGATGAGTTTCCAGCCGGCGAAATCGCGGTTGCCACCGTACATCGGATCGGACAAAAATCCTTCAGTCGTGTTTTGCAGCAGCATCGTGAAGAACGCGTTGCCGGGCACGTTCGGCAAATCGATACCATCTTTCTTTTCCAGCGCGCCGAGGACCTCGTCTTGATCCTGCGGATTGATTTGGGCGAATGCGTTGCGATATTTCTTGCGGCAGTAATCGTCGATATCGCGTATCGCTAGTCGATACAGTTCCGCAGGCGTGGATTTCAGTTGATAGCCCTGCTCCGCAGTACCTTTTTCCCACGGCCCGTGCATATACCAAGTACGCGCTTGGCCGTAGGGGCCAGCGAGCTGGCGATCGATGAAATCCGGCACGCCGGCTTCGACCGCGCCGGGTCCCAGTTCATCTTTGGGAATCAGCCGCGAGCACGCCGCGACGATAAAGCGTCTCTCGTCCGCGCTGAAGAACAGCGGCGCATCCATGCGCGTTTCGTTCGGGATATCCAGCGGCGCGACTTCTCGCGGCACGCCTTGGCAAGCGCAAGCGGAAACTCCGGCCGCGGTTGCGGCGAGGAAATCGCGGCGCGAGAGGGTCGGCGTGGGTATCGTCACTGCCCGGTCGCTGGGGCGTGCATGGCCCAGATCGCCGCCAGCAACAAGACAAACCCGGTAACAGCGATCAACGCATGCACCACGACCAGCCATTTGGGCAGTGGCAACAGTTTCCAGTGATAGTTGAGATTCATGACGATGCCGCCCAGCGCGGCGACAACGAACAGCACCGTCGCGCTCAGCGCCAGCGTGGGCAGGCCGACGGTAAATTGCGCGTAAAGCAGCAGGGTGACAGCGGCAGCGGAAAGAAAACCATGCAACATCGCCAGCCACGTCGGTGGATGCGGTCTACCGCTGAAACGAATGCCGGCCATCACTAAGCCGCCGACTGCCGAGACGGCCAGCAGACTGGCCGCGGTTTGCATACTCAAGTTCGGTTCCATATTAAAAACTCCCGTACTGATTTTGGAAAAACGTCACTACGCGTGTGCCATGTGCTAACCGTCGTTGCGCTGATGCGCCGCGTCTGCCTTGGTTTTTGCCGCGGCGATCACGGACTCATAGCGCGCCTTTGCGCTGCTTTCGCAGGTTTTCTCGGCATCGCCTGTCTGTGCTTCGCATTGCGCCTTGGCGACGTTGTAGGCGGCTTCGCCCTTGGCTTTGTCGACATCGTACTGGGCGTCGGCGATTTTCTTGTTGGCCTCCATGCGTGTCTTGGTGACATCGGCGTTCACCGCCGGCGTTGCGGGTGGATTGCTCACGTTTACGGCGCGCACGTCGACCTGCGCATTGACGACATTCTTGTTGTTTTGCGCGTTCACCTGGTCGAGCTTTGCCTGCGCATCGACGATTGTCTTCTGGCCATCAGCCTGGGCCTTGGCCACTTCGCCCTGCACCTTGGCCGGATCGGTATTCTGACTGCACGCCGACAGCAGTGCCGCGGCAACGAGTGCGGTGAGCAAGCTAATACGATGGTTGTTCATGACGTATCCTTTTCGTCCGTGGGAGGGGTCAGGCATTTTGCATCGGCAGATAAACCGTTCGCTGCAATTTGCCATGCTCTACCAGCGCAAAAGAGCGCGTGGCCGCCCTTGCGCGGGGCGGCCGCGGCCGGTAGTCCGAGGGGAGGCGGAGCGCACCGGCGAACTGAAGACTGTAAATTCATGTGAGCAGGGATCGTGCCACCGTCATCAAGGTGAGTGTCTCGATTCAATTGGTCTGCAATGTGCACGGGGTTTCCCCATGGCGACCTCTGAACCCAGTGCGCATGTATTGCTGATCGAGGACGATCCAGCCCTGGGTGCAGTAACTACCGAAGTATTGAAACATCTGGGGCACGAGGTTGTTTGGGCGGTTTCGGCGAATGATGGATTTGCCTGCCTTGCGCAGAATCACTGCTTCGACGCCGTGTTTCTGGATCTGGGATTGGGCGCCAGCGATGGCGTCAGCTTGGTCAAGTCCTTGCGCGAACAAGGCTGCGCGATACCGCCGGTGCTCATATTCTCGGCGCAACCCATCGATGCGCTGCTGCGTGCGGCCCGGACAATCGGCGCCGCAACGATTCTGCACAAGCCCTGCACAATCAACGAGCTTGCCACGGCGTTGCAGCGGGCGCTGCTGTCAGCGGACGCCGCTGGCAAATAACAAGGTGAGTCAGGATGGCGGCGCCGATATTCGGCTGGCACCATCGCTGCGTCGCACCCGCGACAGAACCGCGCCGACTACTACTGGCGTCAGTGCCGAACGTGCCGCGCCCGCAGCGGTGGCGCCCATCACGGCGCCGATCCGCGCCCACCAGCGCGGTGGAAAAACGGTGAGCGCCAAGCCGCTGGCGAATCCACCACCCAAGATAAATGCGCTGCGATGGCGCTGCAGGAGCCGCTGCCATGGCCGCGCGCTTTTTGCCAACTCGCTTTCGGCCAAGGCAAGGTCAGCCTGAGCCTGACGTACGCGCGCGGCGGCGCTGGGGCGCTTCATGCCATGCGCCCGAGCAGTTGCACCAGCGCGCCACGGCTGCGTGGCAAGCTCAGATTGCGCCACCATTGCCGCATGCCCAAGAGCAGGCCGAATAACCCGGCGAGGTTGGCGAACAGCACGATCGCGATGCAACTGCTCCAGTCGTGCAGCCAGCGATTGAGCAGGGCAATGATGAACGCATCCAGGGTTATACAAATTGCCAACGCCAGAGCGGGGACAACCAAGGCGGCAAGTGCCAAGCGCACCACGCTGACGCGAGCCAGGCGCGTTTCGCTTGCGAGCAGCTTGCTCCACACATGCACATAGTCCGACGTGGTATGGGCCAGCTCCGAGGCCGAGGCCGCTATAGCTGGCGCATCCAGTGTCGACCCATCGGGCACGGAAGTGGTGATAGGTTCAGTGGAATTCATGGCGCTTCCGAAATCTTGCTTAGCGGCGCAGCAGGCGAGCGACGGCAATTCCCGCCACAAACGCCATGCCGAACGCCGCCAATGGATGCGTACGCATCTGCGTGCCGGCGGAACCGCTGAGTTCCTTGGCATTCTTCAGCAGACGATCGCCGTTCTCGCGCAAGTAGGTTTCCAGCGACGCAAGGCGCGAGCTGAATGCATCGACGGATGCGTCGATTTTTTCCTCGGTCGCATCCACTCCATTGTGGAGATAATCCGCGGCGTCGGCTGTGGTGGATTTGATGATCTTGTCGGTTCTCATTGATGCTCTCCTGGGAAAAGGTGCGGGGTTAAAGCTCGGTATCGCGGCGCTGCATTTGCCGATCGCGGCGTTCACATGCACGCTGTTCGCGTATGTGCACTTCGCGGTCGTGCCGGATGGCGCGCAGGGTGTCGAAAGCGTCGTCGCTGATGTCGCGCCATCCTTGCAGGGTCTGATGACGGATTTCCGACCAGAACTGTTCGCCGTGATATTTACTCATGGATGCTTGCCTTCGAGTTTGAATCGCTGGAGTACGATTGAATTACGCCGCCAGGCGCAATTGCAGACGCCACATCGCTTCGCGGCAGATCACCAGCTGGCCGTAGTAGGACTTGAGTATTTCCTTCAACGCCGGCACGGATGATTCTTCGAATGCGCGTTCCACCAGCCTGATCAATTGTTCTTCGGCGAAGCGCAGC
>JANXVS010000220.1 GCA_025351555.1 Pseudomonadota bacterium
CAGAACGACATCAAGCGTGTTGTCGCGTATTCCACATTGTCGCAACTGGGCTATATGACCGTGGCGCTTGGCGTGTCGGCGTACGGGGCGGGGATTTTTCACCTGATGACCCACGCCTTCTTCAAGGCCTTGCTGTTCCTCGGCGCCGGCTCGGTCATCATCGCCATGCACCACGAGCAGGATATGCGCTACATGGGCGGCCTGCGCCGGTACATGCCGATCACTTACATCACCATGTGGATCGGCACGCTGGCGCTAACCGGCATGCCCGGCTTTGCCGGGTTTTTTTCCAAGGACGCGATCATCGAAGCCGTGCACGAGTCGCAGCGCTGGGGTTCGGGCTATGCATATCTCTGCGTCCTGCTCGGCGTGTTCGTTACCGCCTTGTACAGTTTTAGACTTTTGTACATGACCTTCCACGGCACCGAGCGCTTCGTCGTCGAGCACGGCAGTCACGGCCATGACGATCATCACCACGAGCCAGGGCATCTGGTGCATGCGCCGCATGAATCGCCGTGGGTGGTGACGGTGCCGCTGATCCTGCAGGCGATCCCGTCGCTCGCGATCGGCTGGTACACCGTTGCGCCGATGCTGCATGGCGATTACTTCGGTGACGCGATCAAGAGTGCCGAACACGGGAGCGAAGCCTTCCCCGGTGTGCTGCAAATCGTACTCGACGGCTTCATCGGCGCGCCATTCTGGTTTGCGTTCGCCGGCTTCGGCGTGGCGACGTGGATTTATCTGCTCAATCCGGCCATCGCCGATCGCGTCAAGAAGACGCTGCATCCGCTGTGGAGCGTGCTCGACCACAAATACTGGTTCGACGAAATCTACCAACTTGTCATCGCGCGTGGCTCGCTGCTGCTGGGCCGCGGATTGTGGAAGGGCGGCGATGTCGGCGTGATCGACAATATCGTCATCGACGGCTCGGCGGCGACCGTCGGCCGTATCGCTGCAATGGTACGCTGGGTGCAAACCGGGTATTTGTATACTTATGCTTTCGCCATGATCCTGGGTCTCGTTGCGTTGCTTGGCGGGCTGTATTGGGTGGTGCAATGACTTCGACCTGGCCCTTGTTGAGTCTCGTTATCTGGCTGCCGATTTTCGGCGGCGCGCTGGTGTCGCTCGCCGGTACGGGGCGTGCGAATGTTGCCCGCTGGCTCGCGCTCGCCATCGCGATCCTCGTGTTCGTCGTCAGCATTCCGCTGTTTACCGGCTACGATTCAGCCAGTGGCACGATGCAATTTGTCGAAAACGTGACCTGGATCGGCGCGATCAACGCGAACTACCATCTGGGCGCGGACGGTATTTCGATCGCCCTGATCCTGCTGACTACGTTCACCACCGTGCTCGTGATTCTCGGCGCCTGGGATTCGGTGCACGACAAGGTCAATCAATACCTCGCCGCCTTCCTCGTGCTCGAAGGCCTGATGATCGGCGTGTTTGCCGCGATGGACGCGCTGCTGTTCTATGTGTTCTTCGAGGGCATGTTGATCCCGATGTTCATCATCATCGGCGTCTGGGGTGGCCCGCGCCGTGTTTATGCCACGCTGAAATTCTTCCTGTATACATTTTTCGGTTCGATCTTCATGCTGATCGGACTGATCTATCTGTACATGCACGCGCATTCGTGGGAGCTGTCGCAGCTTGCCGCGTTGAAGCTGAGCGCCACCGAGCAGTCTTGGCTGTTCTTTGCCTTCCTGTTCGGCTTCGCGATCAAGGTGCCGATGTGGCCGGTGCACACCTGGTTGCCGGATGCACACGTCGAAGCACCGACCGGTGGTTCGGTGATTCTTGCGGCGATCATGCTGAAGATCGGCGGTTACGGATTCATTCGTTTCTCACTGCCCATCGTGCCGGATGCTTGCCAGGAATTTGCCTGGCTGGTGATTGCGCTATCGCTGATCGCCGTGATCTACGTCGGCTTCGTCGCCCTGGTGCAGGAGGACATGAAGAAGCTGATCGCGTATTCATCCGTTTCGCACATGGGTTTTGTCACCCTCGGTATCTTCATCAGCCTCGCGCTCGTGCGCACGAGTGGCAACAAGGACGCAGCGTATCTGGGCGTTTCCGGCGCGATGGTGCAGATGATCTCGCACGGCTTCGTTTCCGGCGCGATGTTCTCCTGCGTCGGCGTGCTCTACGACCGCATGCACAGCCGCATGATCGGCGATTACGGCGGCGTGGTGAACACGATGCCGTGGTTCGCCGCGTTCTGGGTGCTGTTCTCGATGGCGAACTGCGGCCTGCCCGGCACCAGCGGTTTCGTCGGCGAATTCATGGTAATCCTGGCGAGCTTCGCGATGAATCCCTGGGTCGCCGCCGGTGCCGCCTTGATCCTGATCATCGGTGCCGCGTATACCTTGTGGCTGGTCAAGCGCGTGATCTTCGGCGCCATTGCCAACGACCACGTCGCCAAACTCAAGGACATCAACCCGCGTGAAGCGCTGATGCTTGCCGCGTTCGCCGCCGGCGTTCTGCTTGTCGGTATCTGGCCGGCGCCGCTGACGCATCTGATGGATGCCTCGATCAAGCTGATCGTGGATCAGTTGCTGGTTGTGAAGGTTTGAGGCAGCACACATGATGAACTTCAACATCCACGATCTGATCCTGCTGCTGCCCGAGGATTTCCTGCTCGGCGCGATCTGCGCGATCTTGGCTGTAGATCTGTTTCTGAAGCCGGCGCAACGCGGCATAACGCACTGGTTGTCGATCGCGGCGCTGCTCGGCACGATGGCGCTGATTCTTGTCGACACCGATCCGACCACAGTCGCGTTCATCGGCGCCTATATCCACGATGGTATCGCCGCGGTGCTCAAGGTATTCATTCTCGGAGTGACTGCGGCCGTGTTCGTCTATGCGCGTGGCTATCTGCGCGATCGACAGTTGTTTATCGGCGAATATTACTTGCTGTGTCTGTTCGGCACGCTCGGCATGATGCTGCTGGTTTCGGCCGGCAATCTGGTGATGGTGTTCCTGGGGCTGGAACTGTTCGCGTTGTCGTCCTACGCGCTGGTCGCGATCAACCGCGATTCGGGTCTGTCATCCGAAGCAGCAATGAAGTATTTCGTGCTCGGCGCGCTGGCCTCGGGCCTGCTGCTGTACGGCATGTCGATGATCTACGGTGCGACCGGTACGTTGGATCTGGCGGCAATCCACGCTGCCGTAACATTGGTCACTGGCGATCCGCATCAGCATCCGACGCTACTCGCGTTCGGGGTGGTGTTCCTCGTAGTCGGCATCGGCTTCAAGTTCGGTGCGGCGCCATTCCACATGTGGCTGCCGGATGTCTACCAAGGTTCACCGACCGCCGTCACAATCTTTATTGGATCAGCACCGAAAATCGCCGCGTTCGGCATGGCTTATCGTCTGCTCGAAGCGGGGCTGGGTGGCATGCGGCCGCACTGGAGCATGATGCTCGCCGCGCTGGCGGTCGCGTCGCTCGCGATCGGCAACATCGTCGCCATCGCGCAAACCAATCTGAAGCGCATGCTCGCCTATTCCACAATTTCACATGTGGGCTTTTTGCTTTTGGGACTCGCCAACGGTACGCCGTCGGGCTACGCCGCGGCGATGTTCTATGCGTTCTCCTACGCAATCATGGCAACCGCCGCCTTCGGCGTGATCCTGCTGCTGGCGCGCGCCGGCTTCGAGGCTGAGGAAATCGACGATTTCAAGGGCCTGAACCAGCGCAATCCCTGGTATGCCTTCATCATGCTGCTGGCGATGGCCTCGCTCGCCGGCATCCCGCCGCTGTTTGGCTTCTTCGCCAAGTTGCTGGTGTTGAAAGCGGCGATCGACGCCGGCATGTTGTGGCTGGCGATCGTCGCCATCGTGTTCGCGATCATCGGCATGTACTACTACCTGCACGTGATCAAGGTGATGTACTTCGATGCGCCCGTGGACAAATCCGCGCTTGTGCTGCCGAAGGATCTTGCATTCCGCTGGCTGCTTTCACTCAACGGCGTTGCGTTGCTCGCGCTCGGCATCTTCTGGGGACCGCTGATCGCGTGGTGCTATCGCGCGTTTGGGGTCGCGTCGTAGGCAGATATCCGCGGTTTATGTTGCAATGCATGGCATCCGTCCGCTAAACTTCGCGTTCAGCCGGTGCGGGGTGGAGCAGCCTGGCAGCTCGTCGGGCTCATAACCCGAAGGTCGCAGGTTCAAATCCTGCCCCCGCTACCATGTTTATCTGACATGCTCCGAACTCGACATAGAGTTCGCCGTTTTCCTCTCGGAGCACGGTTCCCTCGCTGGTCAGCGCGCGCCGCGCATTCCTGATCCAGCCCGAAATACACGCCGCTATCGAGATTGAGGATCACCGTCTCGGTGCCCAAGTCGCGTGCCATCACCGCGGCGGGTATGGACACCTTGTCCGTCAG
>JANXVS010000239.1 GCA_025351555.1 Pseudomonadota bacterium
TGCTCTACCGTCGTCGGCGTCTTAAGCGCTGCCAGCGCCGATGCTACCGATTCTTCCCCTTTGAATGGACGAGCCATGAGCGTCTCCCTGCAGTAGTTGGAGTACGCATATTATTACCCTATTGAAGTGGAATTGGAATAACCCCATCACGCCGCGTCCAGACTTCCCGCCGCCTCCTGTAGATCATTCAGATGCCGCTCCCACCAACCCGCCTCAGCGGCAAACGGGAAGGCGCGTGGAAACGCCGGATCATCCCAGCGCTGCGCGATCCAGCCGGCGTAGTGAATCTGGCGCATGACGCGCAGCGGCTCGACCAAGGTGAGTTCACGCCGGTCGAAATCGCGGAACTCGGCGTAACCTTCGAGCAGCAGATCGAGTGCGCGCGGACTGGGTGCCAGCATCCACAGATCCTGCACCGCCGGACCCATGCGGGCGTCGTCCAGATCGACGAAATGCGGGCCGGAATCCGTCCACAGCACATTGCCGGCGTGGCAGTCGCCGTGCAAACGCAGGTTTCGCACGCCATCGACTGCCGCAAAGCGCGCCGCAATCAGTGCATCGAGCACGTCAATGGTGCGCGCGTAGCGATCGCGCGATGTCGGCGGCATTAGTGGCGAGGTAAGCACCGCTTTTGATGGCATCTGGATCAGGTTCGCGCGGTCGAGCGTGCCGCGCGCGTGGAACACGTCGCGCGAACCCACGCCATGCAGTCGGGCCAGCAGACGGCCCATCCACATCAGGTTTTCCACCGACTCTAGTTCCGGCGCACGCCCGCCCTGACGTGGATACAGGGCAAAGCGAAATTGTGAATAATGCAGCAATGTGGAATCTGCAAATACCAGCGGCGCGACGACCGGGAGTTCCGCAGCAGCCAGCTCCAGCGCAAACGCATGTTCCTCACGGATCGCCGCATCGCTCCAGCGCCCGCCGCGATAGAACTTGGCGACCAGCGGCAAGTCGTCTTCGACGCCAATCTGGTAAACCCGATTCTCGAAGCTGTTGAGCGCTAGCACGCGGCCGTCGGTGGCGACGCCAGCCGATTCCACCGCCGCCAGCACGGCGTCGGGGCTCAGTTGCGCGTACGGCGTCGCGGTCGTCGCCACATCACCCCGCCACGACTTGGCGTGGCACGACGACGAGCGTCAGCCGCGAGATGCAGACGAGGCGCTGCTGCTCGTCCTCGATACGGATTTCCCAGACTTGGGTGCTGCGGCCAAGATGCAGAGGGCGCGCGGTGCCGATAACCGTACCGGACTTCACACCGCGCAGGTGATTGGCATTGATATCGAGGCCGACCGCGGCGTCGACCGCGGGATCCAGCGTGAGCATGCCGGCGAGGCTGCCGAGCGTTTCCGCGAGCGCGACGGACGCGCCACCATGCAGCAGGCCATACGGCTGGTGCGTGCGCGCATCCACCGGCAGCGTGCCGCGCACGTAGTCGTCACCGACCTCGGTGATGCGCATGCCGATCGTGTCGCACAGCGTATTCTTCAACATCGCGTTGATGCGTTCGAGCGATAGTTCTTGTTTCCACAGCGGCATGGCGGTGCTCCGGCAGCAATTCGTCACGCAACTATAACAACCCGCCCGCAATCGGCGACAATCGCTCTCACTGTGTCCCATACCGTCACCCTGCAAGCCAGCGGCAAATGCTTCCAAGTCGAGGCGGATGAAAGCGTGCTCGATGCCGCGCGCCGCGCTGGTCTGGCACTGCCGTATTCCTGTCTGGCAGGCGTCTGCGGCAGCTGCAAGGCGACGCTGATTTCCGGCGACTGCCACTATCCGCACAATCCGCCAAGCGCCTTGAACGCGGCGGAAGTCGCGCGCCATCAGGTGCTGCTGTGCCAGGCCGTGCCGCGCAGCGATCTGGTCATCGCCGCACGCGAAGTCGCCTCGGTCGCGAGCATGCCGCGGCGCATGCTCGCGCTCAAACTCATCGAGCAGGAATTGCTGGCGCCGGATGTCATGCGTCTGCGCCTCAAGCCGCCGCGCGCCGAGCCACTGACGTATCTGGCCGGCCAGTATCTGGATGTGCTGCTTGCGGGCGGCAAGCGCCGCGCGTTCTCGATCGCGAACGCGCCACACACGGGGCCGGAGATCGAGCTGCATGTGCGCCATGTCGCCGGCGGCGATTTCACCCAGCGCGTATTCAGCAATCTGGCGCCAGGCGCGGTGCTGCGCGTGGAAGCGCCGCTGGGAACGTTCGTGCCGCGCGAGGACTCCGAACGGCCGATGATCCTCGTCGCTGGTGGAACCGGTTTTGCGCCGATCAAGGCGCTGATCGAGCACTTCATGCATCTGGGCAGCCGTCGCCTGATGGCGCTGTACTGGGGCGCACGCACACCGCAGGAGTTGTATTCGCGATCGCTGCCGGACGACTGGGCGAAGGCTACGCCGACACTGCGGTTTGTGCCGGTGATCTCCGATCCGGAAGCCGCAGCGGGCGAGCGCGTTGGACTGGTGCATGAAGCCGTGCTCGATCAGGGCCTTGATCGGCGCAAAACCGGTTCCACCAGCGACGAGAATGATGGGCCGTTCGGAGTCCTCGCGCGCCACGAAAGTTCCGAGCGGCG